>DASTEU010000169.1:0-2070 GCA_035709325.1 Candidatus Limnocylindrales bacterium
CCGTCCGCATCGAGCTGAACGGCTCGCCGGCGTAGCGGTCGGCGACCATGACGTCGAACGCGTGGACCGAGGCCTCCTGGTTCGAGTAGCGCCCGGCCGTCCACGAGCGCGAGGCCGTTCCGCGTTGCTGGAGCTCGCAGACCACCTTCGTCCGGTCGGCCGCCACCGGGATCAGACGATGGACGAGCAGGTAGTCGGGGTGGACCGAGAGGAACGTCGTGGGCCACACGACGTAGTAGAAGATGCAGCGCTCGTCGGTTGCGGTCATCCCGGCCATCGCCGGCCGGCCCCGTCGCGAGCCCTGGCCGCCGTCGAGGGCCATCGTCTCGGCCCCGGCAGCGAGCTCCATCCAGCCGCCCTGCCACGCCCCGTGCGGCTCGTAGTCGCCGCCGAGATCGTACGGCGTCAGCTTGTTGAGCTGCGGGTGGAGCCCCGGGCAGTGGTAGCACTCGCTGTAGTTCTCGGCGATGAACTTCCAGTTCGCGGCGACCTCGTATTCCATCCGCCGGGCCGCCTGAAGCGGGCCGAAGGAGAAGCGGGCCAGGTGGTCGGCGAGGTCGCCGAGCTGAGCGGCGAGCGGCGACGCGTCGGGGTCCAGGTTGAGGAACACGAAGCCCTGCCAGGTCTCGAGCCGGATGGGGCGAAGGCCGAAGGTCTCGTAGCTGAAGTCCTCGAGATCCTCGGTGTGTTTGGCCCGAACGAGCGATCCGTCGAGGTCGTAGATCCAGGCGTGATACGGGCACTGGAAACGGACGGCCTTGCCGCACGCCTCCTCGACGACCGCGGTCCCGCGATGGCGGCAGACGTTGTAGAAGGCGCGCAGCGAGCCGTCGCGGCCCCGGGCGACGAGGATCGGCTCGCCGCCGACGTCGGCCCCGAAGAACGAGCCGGGCTCGGGGGCTTCCGACTCCCGCCCGACGATCACCCAGTCGGTCCGCAGGATGTGCTCGCGCTCCCACTCGAAGATCGCCGGGTCCTGGTAGGCCCGCCCGGGCAGGAGCGAGGCGCCGCGATACTCCCGGCGGACGGCGGCCAGCTCCTCGGCGGTGAGGACGCCGGGCGGCGCGGGGGTCGTGGATCGAGGGCTGGGCATGTCGGGCTTCCTCTGCTGAGCGGTCAGCCGCGATGGCGGCGGGGGTTGGGACGTCGCTGGCGGCCGGGGCCGGCGCCGGCGGCCGGCTCGGGCGGATCCGGGATCTCCGGCAGTCGCGTCTGCTCCGTGAGCCCGGATCGGATGATCGCCTCGAGCTCGCGGACCGCAGCCGGGTCCGTCTCGGGCGGGTGATAGGCGGCGAGGCGCCGCTCGACCTCGTCGGTCGCCCGCTGGGCCGTGTCCCTGCCGCCCTGGCGGAGCCACGCCTCGCGGTTGTCGCGGTCGACGATCGGGCTCGGCAGGTAGAGCTCCGCGGGCCAGTGGGCCGTCGTGTGCTCGGCCATGATCAGGTGCTGGTCGGCCATGAGCTGATCGATCAGCGGGCGGACCGGCAGGTCGTCGAGGGGCCGGATCTCGCGGACGAAGCGGATGGCCTGGGCGCACATTTCGTCGTCGAAGAGCAGCTTCGGCAGCGAGAAGACGAGGAGGAAGTCGAGCATGCCGGGGCCCGATACGGAATTCACCCCGGCGAGCGCGGCAAGCAGCGCGCTGCCGAACGTCTCGGCGCCGGCCTGCGCATCGAGGATCTTGCCGTCGGAGAGGGCCATGTACGCCTGGGTCGGCAGGCCGAGCGACTTCGCGACGGCGACGTAGGCCGTGTCGAGGCGGAGGGCCTCGATCGCCGCCATCGGCGACGACGCGATCTTCATGTGGAACGTCGCCGGGGCGCCGCCGAACAGGACCGGGGCCCCGGGCCGGATCACCTGGGCCATCGTGATGCCGGCGAGCACGTCGATCGTGTGGAAGACCGTCGCGCCGACGATCGAGACCGGCGCGATGAGGCCCATGAGCGTCACCGGCACGATCTCGACCGGGATGCCGGCCTCGACGCAGTCGATGAGGTTCTGGCAGGAGTCCTCGCTGTACCGGAAGTTGCCGGTCGCGGTGATCGTGAAGATGCTCATCGGCCGGGCGAT
>DASTEU010000170.1:0-2953 GCA_035709325.1 Candidatus Limnocylindrales bacterium
CGCGGTGGCGGTCGCGCTCCTGGGCTGGCGGGCGCCGGACGGAGCCTCGCCGATGGGCGTCGTCGCCGCCGTCCTGCTCGGGACCCTGGCGTTCGCCGGCCTCGGCCGGTTGCTCGCCGGCGTCCTCCGGGCGGAGGCGATGCTCGCGGTCGCGAACGGCCTCTTCGTCACAGCGCTCGTGCTCGGCGGGATCGTCGTCCCCGTCGACCACCTGCCGGAACCCCTCGACGTATTGGCGCCGCTGCTGCCGCCGGCCGCCCTGTCCGACGCGCTGCGCGGCGCCCTGGGAGCACCGGCCGCGGGCGATCCCGCGTCGGGTCTGGCGATCCTCGCCGCGTGGGGCCTCGGCTCCACGGCCATCGCCGCGCGAACGTTCCGCTGGGACTGACGGGAACGCCGAAAAAGGAAGAACCCCGGTTGGTCGGGACCGGGGTTCAGGAAAAGGCGGTTGGTTGCGGGGGACGGATTCGAACCGCCGACCTTCGGGTTATGAGCCCGACGAGCTGCCGCTGCTCCACCCCGCGACTTACTACTCTAGCGGCACGACCCCGATCGGTCAAACGCGCGATGGCCACGTCGCCCGAACCCGACGGGTTCCTGCGTCTCCCCCTGATGCACCTGTCGGACCGTTGATGCACAACCGCGCCGATCCGGACCGCCATTTCGCACGTGTGCTTGGCATGCAACCGGGCCGCGCGGGCCTACGTTGCGCCGGCCTCAACCGGCCTCAGCCGGCGACGGCCGGAGCCGCCGGAGCGGTCGGCCGCCGATCGAGAGGCCCAACAGGAGCGTCACGAGCATGACCGCCGCGAACACGTAGAACGGGAGGCGGATGTCGGCCTCGGCGAGCACGCCCGCGACGAGCGACGCAACGACGAAGCCGGTCGTGCCCGAGGCGCCGTAGATCCCCTGCGCGGTCGAGGAACGGCCCGGCGGACTGCCGAGGGCCACCATCGCGAAGAGGGCTGGAGTCAGCATCGCGAAGCCGGTCGCCTCGATGAGGATGAGCGGGACCGCAAGCACCGGCTCGGCGATGAGCGTGTACAGATAGCCGGTCACCGCCGGCGCGAGCCCGCCGATCACGACGTAGCGCAGCAGGCCGCCGCGGTCGGCCCGCCGCCCGAACCAGGGCGAGAGGACGAGGATCGGCAGCCCGAACATCGCGAAGGTGAGCCCGATGAGCTCGATGCCGGCGCCGAGGCCGTCGAGGAAGATGCTCCACACGACGTCGTACGTGCCGGCCGCGAAGTTGCCGCCGATGTTGATGACGATCGCCGCAATCAGGAACCGGTTGGCGAGGCTCCGACTCGCCCGGTCGGCGACCGCGGCGCCCGGATCGAGGCCGTCATCGTCGTCGGCGAAGGCCGGCCGGCCCGGGAATTCGGCCGCGTCGAAGGACGGGGCGCCGTGGCGCGGCATCGTCGGGGCCTCACGGACCCGGAGCGCGACCGCAGCGGCCGCGATGAAGGAGCTGATCGCCCCGAAGACGAACACGAACCCGATCCCGCCGAACGCCGCGGCGCCGAGCCCGCCGATCGCGGGGCCGAAGAGCAGGCCGCCCATCTGGGCCGCGCCGTACAGGCCGAATGCCTCGCCGCGCCGGTCGGGTGGCGTCGCGTCGGTGATGTAACCCCGCGCGGCCGGGTCGTAGGCGGCGGTCGAGAGCCCCTGGAGCGCCCGCAGGACGATGAACGCCGCGGGACCGATGAGCACGAGCGGCAGGAACTGGAAGATCCCGGAGCCGACGTTGCCGGCGACCATCAGGGGCACGCGTGGATAACGATCGGCCAGCCAGCCGAAGATCGGCTCGCCGACGAGCCGTGCGGCGGGCCAGGCGGCGACCACGACGCCGAGGGTGGCGAGGTCGACGCCGTGGTCCCGGAAGTAGAGCGGCATGACCGGCAGGAGCGCCCCGAACCCGAGCCAGACGACGAACTCCGCGACGAGGAGCGGCAGGATCGCCGACCAGCGCCCGAGCCAGGCGGCGAGCGACGCGGTGACGCGGGGCAACGGGTTCATGGGCAGCGCATCGTAGGCGCGACGGCGCCGCGACAGGGCCGACGTATCATCGCGCGGTGCTGCCGGCTCCCTGCGCTCGCGGCTGTTGATGGGCCCCATCGGACTTCATGGGGGCGGTGAGTTCCTGCCCGGCGACGAGCCGTTCCTCGACGCCCTTCTCGATGCGGCCCCGGGCGGGCCGATCCGGGCGGTCGTCGTCCCTGCGGCCGGCGCCCGGGGACGGCCCGAGCTTGCCGCGGCGAACGGGGTCGGGGCGCTCGAGCGGCGCGCAGCGGCCATCGGGCGCTCGATCGACGCTCGGCCCGCGATGATCGTCGACGGGCCCTCGGCCGAGGACGCCGGTTGCGCCGAGCTGCTGCGGTCGGCCGACCTGATCTACCTGCCGGGCGGCGATCCCGATCTCGTGCCCTCGCTTCTCGGCCCGGCGACGGCGGCGGGCCGGGCCCTGATCGAGGCGCGGGAGCGGGGCGCGCTGATCGCCGGCGCGAGTGCGGGCGGCATGGCCCTTGCCGACTGGTCGTGGACGCCCCACGGCGGCATCGCGGGATTGGGCTTCGTGAGGGGCTTCGCGATCGTCCCCCACTACGACGACGTCCGCAGGATCTCGTGGCAGGCGAAGCTCGACGGGCTCGCCCCCGACGGGCTCGGGTACCTCGGGCTCGACGAACGGACCGGCGTGATCGCCCGTGACGGCGACGGCTGGCGGGTCGCCGGAGCCGGGGCCGCGTACTGGTTCGCGCGGGGCTCGGCGACGCCGGTCGTGGCCCGCCACGGCGAGCCGATCGGCCTGCCGACCTGAAGCTGCCGTTCGGCCCGGGGCGACGGTGCCGCCGCCGCGGTCAGCCGGTCGCCTGAAGCCCGGCGGCGATGCCGTTCACCGTGAGCTGGACGAGGCGCAGCAGGCGCTCGCGTTCGGGGTCGTCGGGCGGGCTCG
>DASTEU010000171.1:0-4390 GCA_035709325.1 Candidatus Limnocylindrales bacterium
TGATCGCCGCCGCGAGGCCGAGGAGCTCGTCGGTCGTGTCGCCCATCGCCGAGACGACGACGACGAGGTCGGCGCCGGCGGCGCGCTCGCGGGCGATCCGCCGCGCCACGCGCCGGATCCGGTCCGCGTCGGCGAGCGACGAACCGCCGAACTTCTGGACCACGAGGGGGCGGGCAGGCATCAGCGCATTCTACCGTGCGGGTCCCCACGCTCCCGGGCCTGTGCCCGCCACCGCTCCCGCGCCCACTCTTCCCACCGCTCCCGCGACCACTCCCCGCACCGCTCCCGCCGAACGGCCGGCCGTCATCAGGGGGTGGCCGCGCCCGGCGGGCCCGGGCGGCCCATCACCTCGGCGAGGGCGAGCGGCTCGGCCGGCTCGCCGGCCTCGGTCAGCGGCGGCTCCCCGAGGCGCATCCCGTACCAGGCGACGTCGAGCCACGCTCCCGGAGCCTCGCCGAGCCGCTTCCAGCCGACCCGCTCGTAGACGCCGATCAGGCGCATCCCGATCGCCTCGTGGAGGGCGACGCTGGCCGGGTTCGGCAGGGCGATGCCGGCGTAGGCGTTCGCGAACCCCTGGCGCCGGACGATCGGCAGCAACCAGTCGTAGAGCGAGCGCCCGATCCGCCGGCCGCGGTAGCCGTCGCGGACGTACGCCGAGACGTCGACCGACCAGCGGTACCCGGCCCGCTCGCGGTGGATCGCTGCGTAGGCGTAACCGACGAGCCGCCCTTCATCGATCGCGACGAGCCACGGCGTCCGGGCCAGCACTCGTCGCATCCGTTCGCCGATCTCGGCGGCATCGGGGGCGACGGCTTCGAACGAGGCGATCGTCGTCTCGACCGCCGCGCCGTAGATCTCGGCGACGCCCGCGGCATCGCGCTCCGAGTCGGCCTGGCGGATCTCGACATCCATGGCCAGAATATCCCACACGCCGGAGGCAGCTCGATGTGCTTCGATCACGACTCCCGCCCCCCGATCCGCCCGATCGCCGGTGGCGCCCTCGACTCAGGCGAGGTCACCGTCACCGCCGGCGACGGCAATCGCCTGACTGCGTTCGAGGCGCGGGCCGCCGCGCCGTCGGGGGCCGCGATCGTCGTCCTGCCCGACGTTCGCGGCCTGCACGACTACTACGTCGACCTGGCGCTCCGGTTCGCCGAGAACGGGATCGACGCCGTCGCCATCGACTGGTTCGGGCGCACGGCGGGGCTCGGCCGACGGGCCGAGGGCTTCGAGTTCAAGCCCCACGTCGAGCGGCTGGCCTGGGCCGGAGTCGCCGCCGACATCGCGGCCGGCGCGGCCCACGCCCGGACGCTCCGTGACGGCCCGCCGGCCCTCTTCACGATCGGCTTCTGCATGGGCGGGCGGATGGCGTTCCTCTCGTCGGCGCTCGACCTTGGCTTGGCGGGGGCGATCGGGTTCTACGGTCCGCCGGTCGGCCCGGGCCGAGCCGGCTCGCCGGCCCCGGCCGAGGTCGCGGGCCGGATGGAGGCGCCGATCCTCGGGCTCTTCGGCGGGGCGGACCCGAGCATCCCGCCCGAGGCGATCGCCACGTTCGAGGACGCCCTCGAGCGGGCGGGCGTCGAACACCGCCTCAAGACGTATCCCGAGGCGCCCCACAGCTTCTTCGACCGAAAGGCCGATCAGTTCGCGGCCGCCTCGGCCGACGCGTGGAGCGAGGTGCTGACGTTCGTGGGCCGGAATTCTGCGGCGGCGGCGGCCGGCGGCTGAGGACGTCGCCGGACGGGGCTCAGCGTTTGGCCAGGTTCCAGGCGGCCGCTACGAGCACGACGAACACGACCGCGAAGAGCAGGCCGCCCGGCAGCGCCGCCTCGGCTGACGCGACGATGCCGCGCAGCGCGTCGCCCATCCCCCGCAGGGCCCCCGCGACGAGGCCGGCGATGCTGCCCCCGATCACCTGGATGAACTCGCCCACAGCCGAAGTGTGCGGCCGCGCGTCAACCGGCCCGGACCGCGCCGGACCGCTCCGAACCGGGGGTTTCAGCGCCGGCCGACCACCTGGGCGCCGGCGTTGCGCGGCGAGACGACGAGGACTCGACCGGGCAGGTCGGTGTCGGCCGAAGCCGCGGCGAATGCGCCTTCGATCCTCGTGATCGTCCGGACCGAATCGGAGAACGCGATGATCGACGAGCCGGCACCCGACAGGCAGGCCCCGATCGCACCCGCCCCCCGGGCCGCCTCGACGAACTGTGGCAGCTGCGGGAAGGCGGCCGCCCGGTAGGGCTCGTGGAGGCGGTCGACGGTCACGAGCCGGAGCAGGTCGAACCGTCCGATCGAGATCCCCGCCACGCCGATCGCGACACGGGTCAGGTTGGCCACCGCGTCAGCGCGGGGCACGAACTCCGGCAGGACCTCCCGCATCTTCTTCGTCGCGAGGCGCAGCTCGGGGACGAAGAGGATCGCCCGCAGGTCGCGCGGGGCGTCGAAGCGAAGCGCCTCGACCGTGCCGTCGATCGCGGCGCTGACGACGAAGCCGCCGAGGAGTGCCGCGGCGGCATTGTCCGGATGGCCCTCGATCTCGGTCGCCAGCCGGAGGAGGTCGGACTGGGTCAGCGGCTCGCCGAGGAACGCGTTGCCGGCGACGAGGCCCGCCACCGTCGCCGCGGCCGACGAGCCGAGACCGCGGGCGAGCGGAATCTCGTTGCGCATGTCGATCCGCCAGCCGACGCCCTCGGGGATCTCGCCGCGGATGGCCCGGAGTGCCGCCTCCACGCCGAGCACGCAGCGGTTCTCCCGATCCTCGCTCAATTCATCGGCCCCCTGGCCGTCGACGGACAGCTCGATGCTGCCCCGGCTCCAGCCGCGGACCTCGAACTCGATCCGGTTCGTCAGCCCGAGGGCCATCGCGAGGCAGTCGTAGCCGGCGCCGAGGTTCGCGCTCGAGGCGGGGACCTCGACCGCGATTCGATGCCCGTCGAGCTCGGCGAGCCAGTTCGTCACCATCCGAGCGCCACCGCGACCGACGCAACCGTCGGTTCCGCCTCGATCACGACGGATCCACCCGGGCCGGCCGCCGCCTGGGCCTGCGCCTCGGCGGTCGTGGGGTCCTTGAGCCCGGTCCCCGTGAGGACGCAGACGACGAGCGCATCGGGCCCGATGCCGCCGCGAGCGGCGACCTTGAGAACCCCCGCGACGCTCGTCGCCGACGACGGCTCGCAGAAGATGCCCTCGTCGGTTGCAAGGGCCCGGTAGGCGGCGAGAATTTCGTCGTCGGTCACGGCCTCGATCAGGCCGCCGCTCTCGTCGCGGGCCGCCGTCGCCTTCGCCCACGAGGCCGGGTTGCCGATCCGGATCGCGGTCGCAACCGTCTCGGGTCGCTCGACCGGCCGGCCGGAGACGAGCGGTGCTGCGCCGGCGGCCTGGAAACCGAACATCCGCGGCCGGGTCGGGACGATCGCCGCCGCGGCGTAGTCGCCGAATCCCGCCCAGTAGGCGCTGATGTTGCCGGCGTTGCCGACCGGAATCGAGAGGATGTCGGGGGCCCGGCCGAGGTCGTCGCAGATCTCGAACGCCGCGGTCTTCTGGCCCTCGAGGCGGTGCGGGTTGACCGAGTTGACGAGCGTGACCGGGTGGTCGTCCTGCTCGGCCAGCGAGCGGACGATCTCGAGCGCCGCGTCGAAGTTGCCGTCGATCGCCACGACCCTGGCGCCGGCGACGATCGCCTGGATCAGCTTGCCCGGGGCGATCCGGCCCTTCGGCAGGACGACGACGACCTCGAGCCCCGCGGCGGCTCCGTACGCGGCAGCCGACGCGGACGTGTTGCCCGTCGACGCGCAGATGACCGCCCGCGCGCCGTCCTCGAGGGCCTTGGCGACCGCGACGACCATGCCGCGGTCCTTGAAGGAGCCGGTCGGGTTCTGGCCCTCCACCTTCACGAAGAGGTTGCGCAGCCCGGCCCGGTCCCCGATCCGGCGGAGGCGGACGAGCGGCGTGAACCCCTCACCGAGCGTCAGCTCGGGGGTGGAATCGGTGATCGGCAGGAACGCCCGGTAGCGGCTCGCGAGCGTCGGCCGGGCGGCCGGCGGCTCGCCCTGCCCGGCGCTCATCGGGCCACCGCGAGCGCACGACCGGCGGGCGGCAGCCCGGCCCACGTGCTGCCGGCCTGGCGCCCGATGGCGAGCAGGTCGCCGAGGACCGCGCTCGACGTGGCCGGACCGCCGGCCCCCGCGCCCTCGAACGCGACCGTTCCGACCGGCTCCGCATCGATCTCGACCCGGTTCAGGATGCCGCCCGTCCGGCCCAGCGGCGAGTCGGCCGCGACGCGCGTCGGCAGGACCGACGCACGAATGACCTCGCCCTCGCCCCGTCCGCCACGCCGCTCCGCGGCGGCGATCAGCTTGACGACCGCGCCGTCGGCGATCGCGAGCGCGAC
>DASTEU010000172.1:0-13213 GCA_035709325.1 Candidatus Limnocylindrales bacterium
TTGCCTCGCTTAGAGAGCTTTGCGACGACTCCGCACCCCTGGGGTGGCCAGGGGTAGGGTGCGGCTCGCTGATGGGCGGAGCGTAGGGGTCTCCAGGGCAGGTCGCCAAGCCGTACTTTGGGGTAGTCGCGAGTACCACGGGCCCGATCGGTTCGGAGCCTCTCGAAAGCGGCACGGGGGCGGTTTCTCCGGTCTCGGCTATCCTTCCGGCCTGCACCGGGCCCACGGCAGCGTCCATGGTGCCGGCAAGGGAGGGTCTCCACGACATGACCGACTCGGGTCGCGCGCTCCGCCAGACCTCCGACGAGTTGCTGCGCGACCTCGATGCGCTGGTGGCGCTCGAGGAGGAGAAGCGGGCGGTCGCCCCGGGCGACCCGCGTCTCGTCGAGCTGGCCGCACAGATCGAGTCGATCGCGGGGCGGGTGCTGGTCTCGACGACGAAGCAGCTGGCCCTCACCGAGGATATCCAGGACCAGGCCGAGGCCGGCGGCCCGGGGGCTCCGACCACGGCGATCGACGACACGCCGCGCTCGATCCCCTCGATCCTCGCCGAGTGGCGCGAGGCCGAGCGCCGGGCCGCCGCCGCCGAGCCGGGCAGCGCCGAGGCACGCGAGGTCGAGATCCTCATCGAAAACCTCCGCACCGAGTATGCCCGGGCCCACGAGGCCGCCAGCCGCCGCGAGCGCTCCTGACTCGGGGCGGACGGTCGGACGCCGAGCCTGCGACGCCGATTGAAGAATCGGACCGTCCGGTCGCTCGTACTCCCTGAGCGGTCGGCGAGGTCCGGCCCCGAGCTGGAGCGATAAGCGTGCAGCAAGAGCTCGTGGTCCGCGCGGCGCGGGGCGAGACGGAGGCGTTCGACGCCCTCGCCCGCCTCGTCAGCGGCCGGCTCTTCGCGATCGCCTACCGGATCGTGCGCGACCACTATCTCGCAGAGGATGCACTCCAGGCCGCGCTCGTCACGATCTGGAACGAGCTGCCCCGGCTGCGCGACCCGGATCGGTTCGACGCCTGGACGTACCGAATCATCGTGCGGACCAGCGTCGCGGAGGCCCGTCGCGAGCGACGCGGCGGCCAGGCGATCCAGCTCCTGCCCGACGATGCCGACGCCTCTCGCGCTCCCGACCAGTTCGGCGCGGTCGCCGATCGCGACCAGCTCGAGCGCGCCTTCCGGCGCATCAGCGCCGACCAACGGGCGATCCTCGTCCTCCAGCACTTCGCCGGGCTGTCGCTCGCCGAGATCGCGGACGTGCTGGGCATCCCCGTCGGCACTGCCGGCTCACGACTCCATTACGCGACCCGGGCGCTCCGGGCGGCCATCGAGGCCGACGACCGCTCGGTTGCCGGGGAAGGACGGCTGGCATGACCGCAACGAACGACCTCGAGCGCCTGCTCGGCGAGTGGCTCGATGAGGGCCCCAGGCGAGCACCGGAACGCCCGATCGAGCTGGCCGTCGAACACGCTCGGAGCCATCCGCGGCGGCGCGATCCCGTCGGGTTCCTCCGGCCCGACCCCATGGCGCCCCGGTCGATCGGCTTCGGCGCAAGGCCGGTACTCGTTCTTGCCGTGCTCGGCCTGCTGCTGGCCGCCGTCGTGGCCGTCGGGGTCGGATCGCGGGGCGACGCACCGATCCTGCCGGTCGGCCCATCGGTCAGCGCCTCGCCGTCCGCCGCAGCTTCGGTAAGCCCGGCCCCGTCGCCTCCGGCAATCTTCCCCGTGGACCTCGACGTGCCCGTGGGTGAGCCCCAGACGGTCGAGGTGATCGACGAGTCGGGCCTGCTCCGCGAGGCTTCGTCCGGCTCGCCGACCGGCGAGAGCGGCACGACGTTCCCGTTCGACGAGGTCGAGGTGACGAATTTCGACGCTTCGACGCTCCAGCTCGGCTGGTCCGGCTTCCCCTGCGCCACCGACCATACGCTCGTCATCGGCGCGAACGGGCTGACGATGACCTTGACCCGCCCGGCCTGCACCGGCGACACGGACCCGCTCGCTGTGGATCGGATCCTGGTCCTGCGGTTCGCCACGCCGATCGACGCCGCGGACGCGGCGGTTGCGCTCGAGCCCTGACCGAACGGGATCCTGGCGGACCGGTGACCCGACTGGACGCCGTCCTGCCCGGCTATCATCGACGGGCGATGAACGATCCGGGGACAGCTGCCGCCGCCCGTCGAGCCTGACGACGGGCTGATGGACGTCTGGATCGCCGCGATCGTCTTCGTCGTCGCCTATGCGGCGATCGCCACAGAGCGGATCGATCGAACGATCGCCGCGCTGCTCGGCGGGCTCGCGGTCGTCGTCCTCGGGATCATCGACCAGCACGAAGCCTTCGCTGCGATCGATCTCAACGTCATCTTCCTGCTCGCGGGGATGATGGTCCTCGCCGGGACGCTGGGAAAGACCGGCTTCTTCCAGTGGCTGGCGGTCCGTTCGGTCAGGCTGTCGCGCGGCGAGCCGATGCGGCTCCTGATCATCCTGTGCGTCGTCACGGCGGTCCTGTCGGC
Source organism: Candidatus Limnocylindrales bacterium (assembly GCA_035709325.1). Taxonomy (GTDB): domain Bacteria; phylum Chloroflexota; class Limnocylindria; order Limnocylindrales; family CSP1-4; genus CF-46. Next base: position 2,502 of record DASTEU010000172.1, read on the forward strand.
CTTCCTCGACAACGTCACGACGGTCCTGCTGACGACCCCCGTCACGCTGTCGATCGCACGCGCCCTCCAGGTGTCGCCGATCCCCTACCTGATCAGCCAGGCGCTCGCCTCGAACATCGGGGGCACGGCGACCCTGATCGGCGACCCGCCGAACATCCTCATCGGCTCGGCGGCGGGGCTCGGGTTCACGGAGTTCGCGCTCAATCTCGCCCCGGTGACGATCGTGATCTTCCTCGCCTTCGTCGTGACGGTCCGATTCCTCTTCCGGGGCCTCCAGGTGCCCGACGAGCGACGCGAGGCGGTCCTCGAGGAGACCGAGGCGAAGGCAATCGTCGAGCCGCGGCTCATGGTGATCTCGCTCATCGTGGTCGGGGCGACCCTCGTCGGGTTCGTGTTCCACGCGGCGATCGGGGTCGAGGCGGCGACGATCGCCCTGACCGGGGCGACCGTCCTGCTGCTCGTCGCCCGGATCGATCCTCACGAGGCGCTCCGGGACGTCGAGTGGTCGACCCTCTTCTTCTTCGTCGGCCTGTTCATGCTCGTCGAGGCGATCGTGCACGTCGGGATCGTCGGCGGCATCGCCGAGGCGATCGCTCAGGCCGCCGAGGGCCGGGTCGCGACCGCGTCGATCGCGCTCCTGTGGTTCTCGGCGCTTGCGTCGGCGATCGTCGACAACATCCCCTACACCGCGACCGCGATCCCGGTCGTCGAGAGCCTGATCGAGGACGGGCTGCCGTCCGATCCGTTGTGGTGGTCGCTTGCCCTGGGCGCATGCCTCGGCGGCAACCTCACGATCGTCGGCGCATCGGCCAACGTCGTCATCGCGAACCTCGCCGCGCGGGCCGGCTACCCGATCCGCTTCTTCGAGTTCTTCAAATACGGCTCGATCGTCGTCGTCGAGTCGCTCGTGATCTCGACCGTCTACGTCTGGTTCCGCTACCTGAACTGAACGAGCGTGGGCTCAGGTCCCGAACGCCGACCGATAGCGGCCCTCGAGCTCGGCGACGCGGGCCGCCGCTTCGCGCTTCGGCGCCCGGCCGACGAGCAGTGCCTCGAGCCACTCGAAGCAGACGTGCCAGCCTGCGCCAACCTGGTGCGGGCCATAGGTCTCGTCGTGCAGCGTGTTCACGAAGATGAGGCGGCAGCCGTCCCCGTCGGGCGACAGCTCGAATCGCAAACGGTCGCGGTCCCAGCGGAACTCGAGCAGCCGCGGCGGTTCGACGGCGACGACCGTCCCGCGGAGGGCCTCTTCGCCGACGCCTTCACCCTCCCCCTCGGGGAACGTGAAGCGGATCGGCGCGCCGGGCCGCCACTCGGTGGCGATCGCGGCCGGGAACCAGGCCGCGAGCTCACGGGGGTCGGTGAGGGCCGCCCAGGCCCGCTCGATCGGATGGCGCAGGCGGCGCTCGAACCGGAGTTCCGGCTCGCCGTCCGGCGTCGTGCTGAGGGTCCCCAGCTCGTCGTGCTTCGTCGTCGTCATCGCTCATCCTCCGCAGTCTCGTCGAGGTGACGTTCGAGGTCGTCGAGTCGACCGGCCCAGTGGCGCCGATATGGCCCGATCCAGGCGTCGAGCTCGGCGAGCGGCTCGGCCCGCAACGCGTACCAGCGGCGCGGGCCGTCGACGCGAACGTCCACGAGGCCGCCGTCGCGAAGGACACGGAGATGCTTGCTGACGGCCGGCTGGCTCATGCCGAGCGCGCCGACCAGCTCGCCCACGGGCCGGGCGCGCTCGAGCAGGAGGTCCAGGATCCGACGCCGGGTCGGCTCGGCCACGAGTTCGAACGTCATCGTCGCGGGCATGTCCAGAGTATGCCGCACAGGTTATATGCCCGTCAAGGCATGAGACGCGGACCGGCGGGGTCAGCCGTCCAGGGTCAGCTCGTATTCGACTCGCCGGCCGCCCGGCGCCACGAACCTGCCGCCACCGCGGACACCCTCCAGCGCGCCGCTGCCGGCTCCCGAAACGACGGACCAGGTGCCCCGCGAGGCGGCGCCGTCGTGATCGCCGCTCGACTCCAGCACGAGGCTGCCAGCCCGCCCCCCGACCCATCCCTCGATGCGCTGCAGGCCGACGAATCGGGCGCCGCCGCTCGGCAGGTAGCACATCAGCCACGAAACGGTGCCGTCACCCTCGATGTCGCCCTCGAACCGCTCCGTGCCGACGACGTGTGTCAACCGGACGGCGGCGCCGTCCTCGACTGTATGGTCCGCGCCGGGCCAGTCCTCCTCGGTCCAGGATTGGACCTCGAACGTGCCGGCCAGCTTCGTCGTCGTGGCGCGCTTCGTCATCTGGCGGCCTCCTCACTCCGGGATTGGCCGGTTCACGGCCTCATGCGTGCTCGATCCATGGCTCGCTGATCGCGATCACGTTGCCTTCGGTGTCCTTGAACCAGGCGGCGCGCTCCGGTCCCAGCCAGGCGATGTGGTTGTCGGTCCGCAGGCCCGGCAGGTCGTAGTCCTCGAACGTCACGCCCCGCGCCTCGAGCCGGGCGATCTCGGCCTCGAGCGAGCGGACCTCCCAGCCGGCGACCGTGTGGCTCGGCGGTTCGCCCGCAGCACTCCGGTAGAGGAGGATGCGGGCGCCTCCGGCGACGCCGAGCAGGACGCCCGCGTCCGAGGCGTCGACGAACGGCAGGCCGAGCGTGTCGCGGTAGAAGCGCGTCGCCCGGTCGATGTCCGCGACCGGGATCGGGCAGATGAATGTGGCCTCGTCAAGCATGGTCCCGCCGCGAGGGTAGGCCTGCCGGGCCGGTCCGACAACCGTCGGCCGAGGTCGTTCCCGACGGCACCGAGCGGCTCGGCCGTTTCGGGCCGACCGTCACTGGCGGGATTCCGGGGCACGCACGACGATGGATGGGACCAGACCCCGCCCGGACAGGAGCCCGCATGGCCGACCGGACCGCCATCCGCGAACACGCCCTGCCCGACCCGACCGAACCCCACGAGACCGCAGCCAACGGCGTCCTGCGGCCGGTCGTCTTCGGGGCCAACGACGGTCTCGTGTCGAACCTGGCGCTCGTCATGGGCGTCGCCGGAGCAGAGCCGGGGCCCGGGATCATCGTCCTCGCCGGCATCGCCGGCCTCATCGCGGGCGCCTTCAGCATGGGAGTCGGGGAATACATCTCCGTTCAGAGCCAGCGCGAGCTGCTCGACTACCAGGTCGCCTTCCAGCGCAAGCAGCTCCGCGAGGTCCCCGACCAGGAGCGGGACATCCTCGCCCGGGCCTACATGGAGCGCGGGTTCAGTCAGGAGGAGGCCGACGCGTTCGTCGAGGCCGTCTTCGAGGACCCCGACCACGCGGTCCGGTTGCTGATCTTCGAGGAGGTCGGCCTCGACGTCCGCTCGATCGGCTCGCCGGTGAGCGCCGCGGTCGGATCGTTCCTGGCCTTCACGTCGGGCGCATTCATCCCGCTCCTGCCGTATCTCCTGACATACGGCCTGCCGGCCTTCGTCGGGAGCCTGGCGCTCAGCCTGACCGCGCTCGGCCTGCTCGGGCTGGCGATCAGCCGTCTGACCCGCCGCCCGCTCGTCTTCGGGGCCGTTCGCCAGATCCTGCTGGGCGGGATCGCGGCCGCCGTGACGTACGGCGTGGGACGGGTGGTCGGGGTACAGGTGACATGATGGAGATCCGACGGGCCGGTGCGGCTCGTCGATCCGCTGGCTCCGCCAACCGGTGATGGTGAAGGTGGGTTCGATGCGTGTTCTGCTGGCCTACGACGGATCGGTGGCGGCCGATGAAGCCGTGACGCTGGCGACGTCGGTCGAGTGGCCGAGCGACTCGACGATCCGGGTCGCCGGCGTCGTCGAACCGCCGCTCGTGCTGCCAGGAGTGCCGTGGGCGGGCGCCGGCGTGGCCGTCGCTCCGGAGGTGGACGCCCAGATGGCCGCTCATCTCGAGGCGCAGGTGGCCGAGGCGGTCCGCCGGCTGCGCTCGACCGGGGCCGGCGTCGAAGGGGCGGTGCTTCGGGGTCGCCCGGCGACCGTCCTCGTCGACGAGGCCGGCGCCTTCGGGGCGGACCTCGTCGTCGCCGGCTCGCGCGGACACGGCGAGATCGCGACGCTCGTCCTGGGGTCGGTATCGGCCGAGATCGTCGACCACGCGCCATGTCCGGTCCTCGTCGCCCGCCGTCCCTCGCTCCATCGGATCCTGTTCGCGACCGACGCGTCCGAAGCCTCCGCCGCGGCCGAGGCGGTCCTCGTCGCGTGGCGGATAATCGCGAACGCAGCGGTCCGCGTGCTCAGCGTCGCCAGCATCGTCGAGCCATGGCACACGGGCATTGCCCCGACGATGTACCGCCAGGTCGTCGACGCCTATTCGAGGGATCTCGAGGAGGCGAAGGTCCAGCACCGCCGGATCGCCAGCGAGGCCGCGGACCGGCTCGCCGCCGCGGGTCGGACCGTCGACCACCGCATCGCGACGGGCGACGCGGCGACCGCGATCGTCGCGGGCGCGGACGAGTTCGAGGCTGACCTGGTCGTCCTCGGCTCGCGGGGCCAGACGGGCCTGACCCGGATGGTCCTCGGCAGTACCGCCCGCAACGTGCTCCACGGCAGCCACGCGTCGGTCCTCATCGTGCATCCGCCCGGCGGCGGTGGCGGCCGGGCGGCGACCCCAGCCCAAGGTGTCGCCGGTTGAGCGGCTCATCACCGTCAGCCATGAGCGGGATCGATCGTGCCGAGGTCACCGCACGTCGGACGGGCGCCACCCTGGCCGTCGCGGCGGCGATACTCCTCATTCCTTGCATCCTGAAGTCCGAACAGCAACGCGGCGCAGGAGCCGTGCAGCCGGCGCCGCCGGGCGGCGTGCTCCGTTGGCTGCTCGGCCTGCCCGCATACCTATACCGGGCACACCTCGGAGTTCTCCTCGGCCACCGCTTCCTCGTGCTCGTCCATGAGGGGCGACGCACCCATCGGCGCCACGAGACGCCGCTCGAGGTCGTTCGGTATGACCCCTCGACGCAGGAGGCGACCGTTGTTGCCGGCTGGGGTGCCAGGACCGCCTGGCTGCACAACGTCGAGGCCAGACTGGCCCGCGAGGTGTGGATCGGGCGCGCGCGCTACGTTCCCGCCGTGCGTCGGCTCGACGTCGAGGAAGCGATGGAGGTCCTCGAGCGCTACGAGCGTCGCAGCGGCCTGCCGCGCCGCGTCGTGTGGGCGGTCCTCAGCCGGCTCCTCGGCTGGCGCTACGACGGAACGCCGGTGGCGCGTCGGCGGGCGGCCGAGCAGCTGCCGATGGTGGCCCTCCGCCCCGCGAGCTAACCATCTGCGGAGCGGACCGCGACGTACGGGTGAATGCTGCCCAGCCGCCGATCTCGTGGCCGCCCGCCAGATCGCGGAGGCGCGGCTACACTGGCCCAATCCGGGGCGGCGCAACTCGGCAGGGAGCTCCGGGCCGCAGTGACGACTCGCCGCAGGTTGGTTCCGCATCCAGCATGAATCAGACGCCGTCCCGTGAAGCGGTGGCCTTCGAGTCCGAAGGCGCCCTTCTCCGTGGGTTTCTGTACCCGGCGGCGCGAGGGAACGCGCCCTTCCCGATCGTCATCATGGCCCACGGCACCTCAGCGACGATTTCGATGGTCGCCGACCGATACGCGGAGGTGTTCGCGGCAGCAGGGATCTCCGCCCTGCTGTACGACCACAGGAACTTCGGACTGAGTGGCGGCGAGCCACGACAGGAGATCAACCCGTGGGTGCAATGCCGGGGGTTTCGAGACGCCATCACGTACGCCTCCACGATCGATGACCATGACCCGGCTCGGATGGGACTGTGGGGCGACAGTTATTCGGCGGGAGGCGTCTTCCTGGTTGCTGCTGCCGACGCACGGGTCAAGGCGGTGGTCGGTCAGTGCCCCGTGTTCGGCGCCCGACCACCTGATTCCGAGCCATCCATCGAGGTTTTCGACCGCATACGCGAGACCTTTCAGTCCGGGAATGTCGCCACGGACCCCGATGTCACGGGTCCGATGCCGGTGGTATCCGCGGACCAACTCGGGACGCCGTCCCTACTGCAGCCGATCCAGGCGTTCCGCTGGTTCATCGAATACGGCGGGAGGCACGGGACGGGTTGGCTGAACCGGGCAACCAGGGTCATCCCGTCCACGTCCGGGCCGTATAGCCCGTTCCTGTCCGCGGCCCACGTCAGAGCTGCATGCCTGATGATGGTGGCGCCTCACGACGAAATGCTTCACGCTAATCCGGAGGTCAGTCGCCAGGCCTTCGACCTCATTCCCGGCGAGAAGGAGTGGTACGAGATCGCCGGTGGGCACTTCGGGCTCCTCCACCATCCCAGCGACCTCTTTGACGAAGCCAGCTCCGTCCAGGCCGACTTCTTGAGAAGCCACCTGATCGAGCCGCGCGGAGTGTCCTGAGGTGCGCGCCATTGGGCTAGCCTGCGCTACCTCAGCGCATGCGCGTCCGGATGCGATGCTTGCCTGCCAGATGATCGAGCGTCCCCGGCAGGATTCGAACCTGCGACCTCCCGCTTAGAAGGCGGCTGCTCTGTCCACTGAGCTACGGGGACGCGGATCGGAAGAGTAGATCACGACTCGTCGAGTGGCAGGCGGACCGCGAACCGCGTGACCCGATCGTCGCTCGCGACCTCGACCGAACCCCCGGACGCCTCGGCGATCGCCCGGACGATCGGCAGGCCGAGGCCGGCGTGGCCGCTCCGACCGTCGTCTCCCTCCGCGGGCGACACCCGGTAGAAGCGCTCGAAGACGTGTGGCAGGTGCCGCGGGTCGATCGGCCGACCCTCGTTGGAGACCGTCGCGACCGCGCTGGCACCGTCTCGGGCCGCGGCGAGCGAGATCAGGCCGTCCGACGGCGTGTGGCGGACGGCGTTGTCGACGAGGTTCATGAGCGCCTGGGTGAGGCGATCCCGGTCCGCGACGATCGGCAGTGGTCCGTCGCGTTCGATCGCCACCCGCCGACCGTCGGCGATGACCCGGACGGCCGCACCGATGTCCTCGACGAGCTCCCCGAGGTCGAGACGACGCGGCTCGAGGTTGCCGCCACCCGCCGCCAGCTGGCCGAGCAGGAGGAGATCGGACGCAAGCCGCGAGAGCCGGTCGATCTCGCGACGCATGGCCGCCAGCGTCCGCGCACCTTCCTCGGTGCGGCCGGCGTCGCCTCGAGCGAGGACGTCGACGAACCCGCCGAGCACGGTGAGCGGGGACCGCAGCTCGTGCGACGCGTCCGCCGCGAACTGGCGCTGCGATCGCAGGGACGCCTCCACGCGTTCGACCATCTCGTCGAAAGCCCGGCCCAGCCGACCGATCTCGCCGCTGCCATCAGGCAGATGGGCCCGTGCCGACAGGTCGCCCGCGGCCACGCGATCGGCGGCGGTCGCCACCGCCTCGAGCGGCCGCAGGCCGATGCTCGTGACGACCCAGGCGATCGCCACGGCGGCTACGAGGATGCCGATCCCGAGAGCGAGCAGCGTCGCCCGGAGCTCGGTCAGCTCGGCATCGACCGGCGCGAGTGAGACGGCGAGCTGGGCGACGGCGTTGGGCGACACGGCCGTGGTCGCCTCCGTCTCGTTGCCGGCGCCCGCGTTCCCGCCGCCGTTTCCCTTCACGTTCCCGAGGCCGCGCCCGGGAGGCGGTCCCTTGTCATCAGGTCGGCCTCGATCCTCGGGCGGGCCGCCGGTCGTCCGAACCTGGACGGGCACGGCGACGACGAGCACCCGCTCGGCATCGGAACCTGCCGGGAGGACTGCCTCGACGGCCTGCCCGCTCGCGATGACCGACGCGTAGCGAGCGGGATCGAGGCGGGCGCCCACGACGGCCGGATGCGCCCCGTTCGCCTGCGTCGCGAGCGTCGCCCCCGTGCCGTCGAGGACGACGACTGCCGTCTCCTGGCCGCCGAGGACGGCCGCGAGATCGCCAGCCGCCAGGTCGGTTGCAGTCACCCCGCGCCGTCCGCCCGACTCGGACGCGATGAACCCGGCTTCGATCTCCAGCCGGTCGGCGGTGCTCTGGATCAGGGCGCGCTCGACGATGGCCCCCGCGACCGCGAGGACGAGCCCGAGCATGATCGCCAGAACCAGCGCGAACGCGACGCCGAGGCGCCAGCGGAGCGATCCGACGCGACGCGGGCGGGCGACAGGATCGCGCCGAGTCGACGCCGCCACGGTCGTCATGCCGGCTCCCGCATGGCGTACCCGGCGCCGCGGTACGTGTGGATGAGGTCCGGCTCACCGAGTTTTCGGCGGAGATACCCGACGTAGACCTCGACGAGGTTGTCGTCGAAAGCGTAGCCCCACAGACGATCGAGGATCGACTCCTTGGAGAGGACCCGGCCGGGGTTCCGCAGGAAGAGCTCGAGAAGCTCGAACTCGCGGGCGGTGAGCTCGATCGCGCGATCCCCGCGGCGGACGTCCCGCGAGCGCGGATCGAGGGCCAGATCGGCGAGCTGCAGGACCGCGTCTCGGTCCGCCGCGGTGGGCTGACGGCGGAGGTGCGCCTTCACCCGGGCGAGCAGCTCGGCGAAGTGGAATGGCTTGGCGACGTAGTCGTCGGCGCCGAGATCGAGGCCGCGAACGCGATCCTCCAAATCGCCGCGGGCCGTCAGCATGACGACCGGAACCTGACTTTCCGCACGGATCTCGGACAGTAGTTCGAAGCCGCTTCTGTCGGGCAGGCCGACGTCGACGATCACGAGGTCGGGCGCCCGGTCGCGGACCCGGGCGAGGCCCGCGGTCGCCGTTGCCGCCCCGATCACGTCGAACCCCTCGGGTTCGAGCCCGATCCGGACGAATTCGACGATCCCCGGCTCGTCGTCGACGATCAGCACGCGGCGCGGCGCGACCGCTCCGGCCCCGACGGTGGCCGGCACGTCGTCCCGGGCTGGGTCGGAACCCTGGGTCGTCATGGCGCCATTGCACGCCGATCGGGCCGCCGGCGCAAGCACCGCAAGGTCCCAAGGCCCCGCGCAACGCACGAGCCACCGGCGATTCTCAGCAAACCCTCAGCGGCCGCCGGGAGCCGTCGGGCTACGCTTGAACGAGCGCAGGCGCGTTCTGCGATCCCGAACGACGCGAGGAACCGAAGATGTCACGCCGACCGATCCTCATCGTGTTCGCCCTGGCCGCTCTCGTGGCGCTCGCGGCGCTGCCGGCCATCGCAGCCGACCCGTCACCCTCCGCGAGCGTGCCGCCGGGTCGCGTCGACAAGCCGCCGAACCCGGGCAAGGGCCCGAAGGGTCCGAAAGCCGAGAAGATCGCCGTCAGCGCGACCGGAACCGTCGCCGCGAGTACGGACGCCGACGGACGGCCCGTCTACACGCTCCGCAGCGGATCGACGACGTGGACCCTCGACGCCGGCCCGGCTTGGTTCCACGGCGACGACCATCCGCTGAAGGCCTACGTCGGCAAGCGGGTGACGGTCGTCGGTCGCTACGCCGCCGGCTCGACCGAGCTCGACGTCGAGACCGTCGACGGCGCGACGCTGCGCGAACCGGGCAAGCCACCGTGGGCCGGCGGCTGGAAGGTCGTCGGGGAGCGACACCCGGGCTGGTCGGCGGAGAAGGCCGAACGATTCAAGGCGAAGTTCGGCGACTGCTTCCCGCCCGGTCAGTGCAAGGTCAAGCCGGGCGCCTCGACCGCTCCCTGACCGGGCGCACGGGCCGCACGCTGCCGCGCCTGCGCATTCGACCGAGCGCGAATCCGCCGCGGACATCGTGCGGCCCGCCGCATCCGTACTCGACGGCGCGGCGGGCGACGCATGAGCCCGGGTGGCCTCTTCGCCGGAACCGGTCCGGACGGTGGGGACGGGCCCTCGCGGTCGCCGGCCGTCACGAAGGTGCCTCGACGGCACCTCCCTGACACCCGGCGCGTCACGTGGTTCCGCACACAGCCTCGGGCTCGCTCCTAGCCTAACGGTCCGCAGTCGGGCGGTCCACATGCCCGGAGGCCCGAATCGGTCGTGGTATGCTGCCCGACCCTTCGTCCTGAGGACCGGATGACGCTCCCGCCCGCAGCCCGCCAGATCTCGCTGGACCTCGTCCCGGAGCTGCCGGCGCTCCCCATCGCCGCCGAGTGGAAGGACCAGCAGCGGCTGTGGGGGCACTCGTTCCACCCGATGTGCTCGTACCTGGCGAGCTTTCCGGCCGCGCTCGCTCACGCCTTCGTGGCCCGCTACTCGCGGCGCGGCGACGTCGTCCTCGATCCGTTCTCGGGCCGGGGCACGACCCCGCTCCAGGCATCGGCCGAAGGCCGCATCGGCGTCGGCAATGACCTCAACCCGTTCGCCCATCTCCTGACCGCGGCGAAGGTCGAGCCGGCATCGGCGGCGGACGCCCGCACCCGCCTCACCTCATTGCGCCTCGCCTGGGCGGCGGAGGCCGGTGCGTGGCTGAGCCTCGCCGAAGACGTGGTCGCCCGCCCGGGAGCCGACGACGTCCGGGTTCCCGCCGCCGGCTCGAAGGCCGCGCCGGATGCGGCCGCCGAACCGGTCCCCGCGGAGGTTGCGGTCGCCTTCCACCCGAGGACGCTCGGCCAGCTGCTCATGGTCCGGACGGCCCTCGACCTCACCGACCGGACCGACCGCTTCCTCGCGGCCGCCCTGACCGGCATCCTCCACGGCAAGAGTGCGTCGTACCTGTCGGAGATCATGCCGAACACGTTCAGCATGGCCCCCCGCTACGTCCGGAGCTTCGCCACCCGGACCGGCTTCCGCTCGCCGGAACGAGACGTCTTCGACAGCCTCGAGCTC
>DASTEU010000173.1:0-3962 GCA_035709325.1 Candidatus Limnocylindrales bacterium
GAAGTTCCGCTCGGCCGCGTCGCCGGCCGCCTCATCGGGGGCGGCCGCCGAACCACGAGCCGCGGGCGCCGAGGCGCCGGCACCTGGCTCACCGGCCCAGCCGGTAGCCGGCGCCGCACCGCTGCCGCTTTCCTCTCCAGGTGAACGGGAATCGGCCGGTTAGGGGTCGGCGAAGCGCTCTTTCCCCGCCAAGCGGAATTCCGCACGGCTCTCCGGCCCAGGCGTCCGCATTTCGGCGCAGAACGCCCGATTCAGTCCTCCGTGAGAGGAATCTCGACGGGCTCCGGCAGGAGCGGCGAGGCACCAGGGGCAGGGCCCGCCGTACCGTGCCCGGTCGGCCGGAAGGCCACGGTCTCGACGTCGCGCAGTCGAAGCCGCACGGAGTCGCCGATCCGCAGGCGGCGGACCGCCGGCCCCGCCTCGCACCACAGCCGGAGGCCGTCGGTCGCCTCGACCTCGAGCAGGATCTCGGACCCGGCGAAGCGTCGCCGGACGACCAGCCAGGCGCCGGACTCGGCCGGCCCGTCGGCTGCCTCCTCGAGCTCGATGTGTTCGGGCCGCACGACGGCCATCGCCCGGCCCTCCACGCGGGCCGATCCGCCGACGAGCCGCAGGCGGCCGAGCCGCGTCTCGGCGTACCCGCCGACGCACTCGGCGTGGACGAGGTTGCTCGTCCCGACGAACGTCGCCACGAACGGCGAGGACGGCTCGCCGTAGACGGCCTCGGGCGCGCCGACCTGCTCGATGCGGCCGCGGACCATGATCGCCATTCGGTCGCCGAGCGTGAGCGCCTCGTCCTGATCGTGGGTCACGAGGACCGCGCTCGCTCCGGCGCCGCGAAGGATCTCGCGGAGGTCGCCGCGGACCTGGGTCCGCAACGCCGCGTCGAGGTTCGAGAACGGCTCGTCGAGCAGCACGACGTCCGGCCGGGGGGCGAGCGCTCGGGCGATCGCGACACGCTGCTGCATCCCGCCCGACAGCTCATGGGGCATCCGCTCGCCGGCGCTCGGCATGCTGACGAGCTCGAGCAGCTCCGCGACGCGGAGCGCCCGGTCCGGGTCGCGCCGGATGCCGTAGGCGACGTTGTCGGCGACGGTCAGGTGCGGGAACAGCGCGTAGTCCTGGAAGACCATCCCGATCCGGCGCCGCTCCGGCGGGACCATGCCGCCGGGCCCGGCGACGCGCCGGCCGGCGATCTCGATGGTGCCGGCGTCGGGGGCCTCGAGGCCCGCGATCAGCCGCAGGAGCGTCGTCTTGCCGCAGCCCGACGGGCCCAGGACCGTCAGCATCTCCCCGGAGCGCAGCTCGAGATCGACGCCGTCCACCGCGACCACCGGGCCGTACGTCCGCCGCAGGCCGGCGACGCGGAGGGCGGAAGGTGAGGTTGAATTCGCCGCCGGGCCGCTCATCGGCCGTCCTCGCGCAGGAGCACCGCGACCGTGCCGGCCGACAGCACGAGCAGGATCGCGGCCGGCCCGACCGCCCGCGAGTACATCCCTTCGCTCGTCGTGCTCCAGATCTCGGTCGCGAGCGTGTCGAAGCCGATCGGGCCGAGGATCAGGGCCATCGGCAACTCCTTGATGACGCTGAGGAAGACGAGGGCGACGCCGGCCACGACCGCCGGGCGGAGGAGCGGCAGGGTCAGCCCGGCGAACGCCCGGATGGGCCCGTCGCCCAGCGTTCTTCCGGCCTCCTCGACGCGAGGGCCCATCCGGAGGAGCGTCGCCCGGATCGGCCCGATCGCCTGGACCAGGAAGCGGATGGCGTAGGCGACGATGAGGAGGGCGAGCGTCTGGTAGAGCGCCGGGACGGCCGAAGTGGCGAGGAAGACGAGGGCGAGGGCGACGACAATGCCAGGCAGGGCGAACGACGCGTACGACGCGCGCTCGACGAGCGGCCCGAGGCGCGAGCGGTAGCGGGCGAGGAGCAGGGCGACCGGCACCGCGAGAACACCGGCGAGCGCGGCCGCCGCCACGCCGGTCACGAGCGACCCCGCGATCGCGTCCACGCCGACGCTGAACGTCGCGCCCTGGTCGAGCGCCCGGACGAGCCAGTAGGCGATCGTCGCGACCGGCACGCCGAGGCCGAGGGCGACGACGAGGCCGAGGAACGCGACGGCCGGCCATCGCCAACGTCCCAGTCTCACGACCGCGACCGGACGGCGGGCCGGCCGGCCCCCGAAGTCGCGCGCCCGCCGTCGCATCCGCGCCTCGCCCCATGTGACGGCGAACGTGAGGGTGACGAGGCCGAGGGCGAGGATCGCGGCGAGCGAGCGGTCGAACGTCGCCCGGTACTGGAGGTAGATCGCCCGGCTGAAGCTGTCGAACTGGAGCAGCGAGACGGCGCCGAAGTCGGACAGCGCGTAGAGCACCGCGAGCAGCGTCCCGGCCGCGATCGCCGGCCCCAGGAGCGGGATCGTCACCCGCCGGAACGCCGTCCGCCGCGTGTCGCCGAGCGTCCGAGCCGCCTCCTCGATCGCCGCGTCCTCGCGGAGCATCCCCGCCCGGACGGCGAGGACGACGTACGGATAGCTCGCGAGGACGAGGACGATCGCCGCCCCGGGCAGGCCGTAGATGTCGGGCAGGCGATCGACCCCGAGCGGTTCGAGAATCGACTGGACGGCGCCGCGCGGACCGAACGCCGCGACGAACGCGAATCCGAGCACGTACGAAGGGATCGCGAGCGGGACGACGGTCAGGACCGTCCACCAGCGTCGCCCCGGCACGTCCGTGCGGGTCGTCAGCCAGGCGATCGGCAGGCCGACGAGGATCGTCCCGGCTCCGACGACCGCGGCGAGCACGATCGTCGAGGCGAGCACGCCGACCGTCCGCGGCCGGAGGATGAAGGCGAGCGCGTCCGCTTCGGTGCCGGCCGCCCGGACGACGAGGTAGAAGAGGGGCAGGATCGAGAGCGCCGCGACCGCCACCCCGATCGCGACGAGCGGCAGGGGCGGGCGGGCGGCCGGCACGAATCGACGCGCCAGAGCCGGGAGACCCGGGCGCGCCGCGGGGGCGGGTCGGAAGATGTCGGTCAGAGGACGCCGGCCTCCTGCATGAGGTCGAGCGTACCCTGCAGATCCGAAAGGTCGGACAGGTCGATGTCGGGCGACTCGATCTCGTCGAGCGGGGTCAGTCGGTCGTCCGCCGGGACGCCATCGACGAGCGGGTACTCGAAGGTCTCCTCGGCGAAGTAGGTCTGGCTCTCGTCCGAGAGCAGGAATTCGACGAAGGCAAGAGCCGCGTCCGGGTTCTTCGACGTCGTCAGGATCGCGGCGCCTGCGACGTTGACGAGCGAGCCGGGATCGCCGCCCGGCAGGAAGTGGTTGCGGACCGGGAGGTCCTCGCCCCGCTCGGCGATCGCCTCGAGCAGGTAGTAGTGGTTGATGAACGCGACCTCGACCTCGCCCGACGCCACGCCCTCGAGCGCCTGGGAGTTGCCCTCGTAGACGCGCGGGTCGTTCGCCTGGATGCCCTCGAGCCAGGCCCGCGCGGCGTCGTCGCCCTCGAGGACCCGGAGGGCCGTCACGAACGTCTGGAGCGAGGCGTTCGAGGGCGCCCACCCGATCCTCCCCTTCCAGGCCGGCTCGGTGAAGTCGAGGATCGAGTCGGGCAGGTCCTCCTCGGACAGGGCGCGCGAGTCATAGGCGACGACCCGGGCACGGCCCGAGACCCCGACCCACTCGCCGTCGGGCGAGCGGAAACGCGGATCGACCTTGTCGAGCGCCGCGATCGGCAACACCGCGAGCCGGCCCTCCGCGGCGAGCGCCCCGAGGGCGCCGCCGTCCTGCGAGAAGTACACGTCCGCCGGGGACGCGTCACCTTCCTCGAGGATCGTCGCGGCGAGTTCGCTCGTTCCGGCGTAGTTCACCCGCACCTCGATGCCGCTCTCGGTCTCGAAGCGTTCGATGAGCGGACCGACGAGCGCCTCGGACCGCCCGGAGTAGATCGTCAGCGTGCCGCTCA
>DASTEU010000174.1:0-2380 GCA_035709325.1 Candidatus Limnocylindrales bacterium
CGGACCGCACCCGGGTCCAGCTCCACCTCGGCACGGCGCGGGTCGCCGGCGTCGTGGGCCGGAGCGGCCGCGACGCGTTCGAGCTGCCGTCCGGCGAGTCCACCGCCACCGTTCGCCTCGACGAGCCCATCGCGGTCGCCGCCGGCGACCGGTTCGTCCTCCGGCGCCCCTCTCCTGCCTCGACGCTCGCGGCCGGTCGGGTCCTCGATCCGACGCCGCCGCGGGGGGGCTCGAGGCGGCGAGCGTCGGCGGAGCGAATGGCCGCGCTCGCGACGGCGGAACCTTCTGGGCCGGCGTGGGCCGCAGCTCGACTCGACCTCCACGGGGCGATCGTCCAGGGCGGTGCTGTCGCCTTGGCGCCGGACGTCGACGTGTGGCTTGAGGAGGCGATCGTCGCATGGGTCGCGGAGCGCGGCGAGGTCGCCCGGGCGGAACTCGTCGGCTCGGTCGGCGGCGCCCTGCGGCGGATCGTCAGCCTGCCGCCGGGGCCGGCGCCGGGACGGGCGACCGACGCCGCCATCGGCCGGCTCGTGGCGTCCGATCGGCTCGCTGGCGAGGCCGGCCGGCTTCGGATGCCGGGCGTGGCCGTGGCCGGTCCACCGCCTGCCGTGGTCGAGGCCATGTCCCGCCTCGAATCGGCCCTCGACACGGTCGCCCCGCCGCCCCTCAGCGCGGCCGCGAGGGATGCGGCCTGCTCTCCGGCGGGGGTGCGGGACCTCGAGGCCGCCGGGCGGATCATCCGCCTTGCCGACGACCTCGCCTACTCGGCCGCCGCGTTCGGCCGGCTCGAGGCGGTGGCGCTCGAGATGGCCGGCCGGGGGCCCCTGACGCCCGCTGCGTTCCGCGACGCGACCGGCACGAGCCGCAAGTACGTCATGGCGATCCTCGAGGAGCTCGATCGACGGGGCACGCTGCGCCGGACCCCCGAGGGCCACGTCCCCGGGCCGCGGGCCGGCCTGGCGGGCCGCCGGTGACCGCCGGCGGGGTCTCCGGGATCGTCCTCGCCGGCGGGGCCTCGAGCCGGTTCGGCGGCGACAAGCTGGCGGCGCCGTTCGCCGGGCGGCCGTTGCTCGAGCGAGCCATCGAGGCCGCAGCCGGAGTCACGTCCGAGGTCATCGTGGTCCTCGCCCCTGGCGACGATCGGGCGCTCCCCGGGGCAGCGGTGCCGGTCCGCCGGGCGGTCGACCCGGAGCGTCACGGCGGGCCGCTCGTGGGACTCCTCGCGGGCCTCGAGGTTGCCGGCGAGCCCATTGTGATCGTGGTCGGTGGCGACATGCCCACGCTGTCAACGGCCGTCCTCGGCGCGCTCGTTCGGGCTCTCGAGGCGACCGACGGCGCCGCGGATGCCGCCGTCCTGATCCAGCGCGGCGCCACCCGGCCGCTGCCGGCGGCCCTCCGCAACGGTGCGGCGACCCAGGCCGCCCGACGGCTGATCGGCGAGGGCGAGCGGAGCCTGCGGCGGCTGCTCGACGCCCTCAGCGCGCGGCCGCTCGAGGAGGTCGAGTGGCGCGGGTTCGACCCGGAGGGAGCCACGCTCCGCGATGTCGATCGACCGGAGGACCTGGGTGGGGCACCGCGCGAGGGCCGGAAATGACGAACGCGTCCGCCGGAGGGACGGACGCGTTCGTGGGAGGAGGGAGCAAGCGGAGCGTTGGTCGGTCAGCTCCGGTAGGGATAGTCGTTGAGCTTGGGCACGACCGGAGTGTCGGCCGCATTCTGGAGGAGGGACCGGAAGCCGGCCACCACTCCTGCGATCCGGCCACGGCTCTCGGCCCGGGCCTGTCGCGCCTGCTTCGCGAGCCGGTTGGCGGCGGCTTCGCGGTGCAGGTCCTCGATCCTCGCCGAAGCGATGATCATCGCGGGACTGTGCATGTCCTGGTCTCTCCTTTCCGGATCCCGTGATCGGGACCACGACGAGAGCATGCCTCCCCGCCGGCCGCGCGCCCACCGACGCGCGACGCCAACTCGCCTACGTCATTCGTAGTACTCGACGTACGCGAAGCGCCGGTCGTGCCCGCGTCGGCCGCTCGTGCCCGCGTCGGCCGGGGGCCCGCGTCAGCCGCCGAGCGCCGGGTCCTCGAACACCGGTCGTCCGCCGACGAACGTGGCGATGACCCGGGCCTCGCCGACCGCGCCGCTGCCCCGGTCGAAGATGTCGCGGTCGATCGCGGCGAGGTCCGCCAGCTTGCCGACCGTGATCGATCCTGTGTCGGTGTCGAGGTGGTTGACGAATGCCGAGCCGAGCGTGAACGCGGCGATCGCCTCCTCGAGGCTCAGCCGCTCGTCCGGCAGGAACGGCCTCGCCCGGCCGCGCGATTCGGGCGCGACGCGGTTGACGGCGACCTCGATCTCCTCGAGCGGGTTCGGCGAGGAGACGCTC
>DASTEU010000175.1:0-7877 GCA_035709325.1 Candidatus Limnocylindrales bacterium
ACTTCTGGAAGAGCGCGAAGTGGATCCGCGGCCTCGAGTTCCTCGACCACGACCAGCTCGGCTTCTGGGAGCGCTACGGCTACAACAACAGCGCCGACCCGTGGAAGGAGGAGCGCTTCAGCGAGTGACGGCGTCGCCCGACCTCGTGGCGCGCCCGAACGCTCCTCAGTCCTCGCCGACCGGCTCGAGCAGGAAGAGCGGGATCAGCCGCTTGGTCCGGCGCTGGTAAGTCCGGTACATCGGGAACCCCGCACAGACCAGGTCCCAGAGCCGATCGCGCTCGTCGCCCTCGACCTCGCGGGCCCTGACCGGCCGCGTCCGACGACCCTCGCCGACCGTCGCCGCCGGCTCGGCCCGCAGATTGTGCGCCCAGCCGGGATCCCTCGCGGCGCCGGCGAGCGACCCGACGACGACGAGGCCGTCGCCGTCCTCGAACGCGTAGAGCGTCGCGCTCCGCGGCTGTCCCGACTTCCGGCCGGTCGTCGTCAGGGTGATCGGTCTCACCGCTCGGAATCGCCGGGCGGCGGGCCCGCGGATCGCCGGTGACGCGGGTAGATGATCAGCACGCGTCCCGGCTCGTCGCTCACGTTCTCGACGTCGTGGGGCACGGCCGGGTCCCAGGCGAGATAGTCGCCCGGCCCGATCTCGACGACGTGGTCGCCCTGCGTCATCCGGAACCGCCCGGTCAGGACGACGTGGTGCTCGTCGCCGTTGTGGGCGTGGACGCCTGTCTGATGCCCGGGGGGGACGACTGCCTCGATGATGCACAGGTCCCGCGACGTGCCGCCGTCGACTTCGGTCGCCTCAGCGGGGCCGGCCGAGATCCGGGGCCGCTCGGCGGCGCGCACGACCCGCGGCGCCGACGACGAATCGAGCAGCAGCCAGGCGGCGGGCACGTCGAGGGCGGCCGCGATCGCCACGAGCGCGTCGAGTGAGGGCAGCGCCTTCTCGTTCTCGATCTGCGACAGGTAGCCCACGTTCAGGCCGCTTGTTCCGGAGACCTGCGCGAGCGTGAGCCCGCGCGTTCGTCGCCATCGGCGGATCTCCCGGCCGACCGGCGGCCGCGGCTGGGTCGTCGGTTCGGGCATCGCGGCTTGACCTCTCGCTGACTTGCTGGCATATTGCATCTGTGAGCAATACTGATTTACCAGCGACCAACAGTCAAGCCGGGGCGGCCGATCGACCGCTGCCCGCGATCTACCTGGGTCACGGCGCCCCACCGCTGCTCGAGGACGCGGAGTGGATGGGCGAGCTGCGGGGCTGGGCCGAGAAGATGGCGCGGCCCTCGGCGATCCTCATCGTGAGCGCTCACTGGCAGACTGCGCCGATCGCCCTCAGCGCGACGCGACCGGTGCCGCTCGTCTACGACTTCTACGGCTTCCCCGAACACTACTACGCGATGACGTACGAGGCGCCCGGCGCACCCGGGCTGGCGGCGAAGGTGAAGGGCCTCGTGCCGGCGAACGAGCCGATCCTCGACCGCGAGACACGCGGGCTCGATCACGGCGCGTGGGTGCCGCTCAAGGCGATGTACCCCGACGCGGACATCCCGGTTCTCCAGATGTCGATGCCCGATCTGGACCCGCGCCACCTCTTCGAGGTCGGTCGCCGGCTGGCGCCGCTCCGCGACGAGGGCGTTCTCATCGTGGGCAGCGGCTTCCTGACCCACGGCCTGCCGTTCATCCACGAGTACTTCCTCGGGAAGCCAGGCGCGCCGCAGTGGTCCATCGACTTCGACCACTGGGCGACCGAAGCGCTCGAACGGGGCGACCTCGACGAGCTGTTCGGGTTCCGGGAGAAGGCGCCGGGGATGCCATACGCCCACCCGACCGTCGAGCACTTCGCGCCGCTCTTCGTGACGCTCGGCGCGGTCGCGAAGCCCGACGACACGCCGGAGTTCACGATCGAGGGCTACTTCTACGGCCTCTCGAAGCGCTCGTTCGAGGCCCGCTGACGAATCTCCCCGGCGGCGGACGGCGAGGCCCGGCCCCTCAGCTGCGCCGCGGGCCGAGGCCGGCGGGACCGGGAGTGAAGGCCCGCCAGCGCCGCCCCAGGAGCGCGATCTCCCGCTCGATCAACACAAGCAGCTCGCGCAGCCGGTCCTCCGTGGTCTCGGCCTCGAGCAGTGCCTGGCGGCGCGGCAACTCGACCTGCAGGATGCCGGCGAGCAGGTACGAGAGCGTGGTCGGGTCGTCGGGGATCACGACGCGGCGCTCGGGGCCTTCGTCGGCGAGAAGCGACGGATCGTCGCTGCCGGGCGATCCTTGCCCGCCCGCGACCTCGGTCTCGATCTCGACGCGGACGTCGATCTCCTCGGCCGTCTCGCCGTCCCGCGGCTGGAGCAATTCGAGGTACCGGACGAACCGTCGCGTCGCCCGGTTCGCGAGGCTCCCGGCCAGCTCCTCGTCGCCGAGCGGCTCGTCGAGCTCGGTCACCTCGCCAACGAGATACGGTCGGTCGTCCGCTGCGACCGATTCGATCGTGAAGCGCCGCGTCCCGACGACGAGCAGGTCGAAACGCCCGTCCGGGTAGCGCCCGACCTGGCGGATCTCGGCCATCGTCCCGAGCCGGGCGAAGGAGATCGAGCCGACGCCGACCTCGCGACCTTCGGTGATCAGGGCCACCCCGAACGGCGACGCGGTGTCGAGGCATTGCTGGACCATCTCGCGGTAGCGCTC
This sequence comes from Candidatus Limnocylindrales bacterium, assembly GCA_035709325.1. GTDB lineage: Bacteria > Chloroflexota > Limnocylindria > Limnocylindrales > CSP1-4 > CF-46. The sequence goes on from DASTEU010000175.1 coordinate 2,679, forward strand.
CTCGAAGATGTGGAGCGGGAGCGCGATGCCGGGGCAGAGAACGGTGTGCAGCGGGAAGAGCGGGAGCTCCATGAGGGCGTCCCCGTGCGGCGCGGCTGGGGGGTCCCGGCCAGTCTAGGGGGAATCGAAAACGCCGCCGGGCGGTCCCGGCGGCGTCGGTTGTCGAAGACGAAATGGTCAGTGGGCGCAGGATCGGGCGGTGCCGGCCTCGTCGGCCGTCCGGAAGCTCGACCCGCAGCCGCAGGCGGCGACCGCGTTCGGATTATTCACGGTGAAGCCGGCACCCATGAGCGTATCGACATAGTCGATCTGGGAACCGGTCAGGAGATCGACGCTGTTGCCGTCGACGTAGACCCTGACGCCGTTCGCCTCGAGGATCCTGTCCTCCGCCGTCGGTGCATCCTCGAGCATCATCCCATAGCGAAAGCCCGAGCAACCGCCGCTGTAGACGTAGACCCGCAGACCGATCTCCGGGTTCGTCTCCTCCGCCGTCAGCTCCCGCAGCTTCGACGCCGCAGCGTCCGTCAGGCTGACGACGGTCGGCTGGGTTTCCATCATGAGTTCGGTTCCTCCTCGGAGGGCTGTCGCGGACTTGGAGATGATGCCGATGCGCGAGCGTGCCCGTCGATGGGCCAATCGTACGCACGACGACCGATTCCGACAAGCGTCGCGCCGAAATTCACGATCTCTCCGCGGCCTCGGCTCGCCGGGTCACTCCAGGCGGTGCCCATGCATTACCGCTCGCGGGCGATCCGGGCGGCCACCGCCGCGCGGGCCGACGGGCCCTCCACGCCGAGCTTCGTGTAGATGTTCGACATGTGGCGCTCGATCGTCCGGACGCTCAATACGAGCCGCTCCGCGATTGCCGCGTTGCTCAGACCGTCCGCCACGAACGTCAGGATCTCTCGCTCGCGCCCGGTCAGGGCGCCGAGCTCCCGGGACGCCGCGGCGTCCTGAGGAGCGGGCTCGGGTGCCGCCGGCAGGAAGCTGCGTAGCTCCGCGAGAAAGGCAGGCCAGGCCGGCTCGTCGGCGAGGAGGATGTGGTTGCTGCTCTCGATCGGGACGAACCGAGCCCCTGGGATCACGGAGGCCGCTCGAGCGCCCTCCTCGAACGGCACGATGCCGTCATGGCGAGCGTGGGCGACGAGTGTGGGCGCGACGATCCGGCGAGCCTCATCCTGTGCATCCACCTCGTTGAACGTCCGGCGGATGCGGCTCGCGACGTCGGCACTCGCCGAGACGCGCTGGAGTTCGTCGAATTCGCGGTACTGCTCGGGCGTCGCCCCGGGCAGGAACAGTGTCGCGAAGACCCGACGGAAGGCAGGATTCGGCGTTCCCCAGCCGACCCGGGCCAGCTCTGCGAGCAGCTCTGCCTCGACCTTGGCACTCGGCTCCTCGCGTCGAGCGCGCCCGACAAGGTACCCGCCGTAGATGACGATGCGACGGACCCGCTCCGGGTGTCGGGCAGCGTAGGTCGCGGCGATCGTTCCTCCCTGCGACATGCCCAGCAAATCGAACCGCTCGAGCGCGAGGCCGTCGACGACCGCCTCGAGGTCGCTCACGAGGGCCTCGAACGAGAGGTCGGCCACGGTTCGCTGCGAGAGGCCGGTCCCGCGGGCGTCGTAGCGCACCAGCGTCCGGTCGCTCGACAGCTCGTGCCACCAGTGGCCCCAGATCGAGCTCGACCAGTCGTGCTCGAGGTGGCTGAGCCAGGTCCCGGTCTTGACGAGCGGAAATCCCGAGCCGACGACCGATGCAGCCAGTCGGACGCCGTCGGCTGCCTTGAACATTCGGATGTACACGATGACTCCCGCGAGGCGTGGGGATCGTCGCGGATGACGGGCGCCGCCGACGTGATCCGGGACCGGGACATCGCGGCGGCGAGATCATCTTCGCAGACGAGCGCCGGGCAGGGCCGGTCGCAGCGTCGACTCGGGGCCGGAGGTCAGCCGTCGATGCGCTCGACGACCGTCGCGATGCCCTGCCCCACGCCGATGCACATCGTCGCGAGGCCGTAGCGGCCGCCGGTCCGCCGCAGCTCGTGGACGAGCATCGTCACGAGCCGGGCCCCGCTCGCGCCGAGCGGGTGGCCCAGGGCGATCGCACCGCCGTTGACGTTGACCTTCGCCGCGTCGAGGCCCAGCTCGTTGATGCACACGATCGACTGCGAGGCGAACGCCTCGTTGAGCTCGACGAGGTCGAGGTCGGTCGCGGCGATCCCGGCTCGCTCGAGCGCCTTCCGCGAGGCGGGCACCGGGCCGATCCCCATCACCGCCGGGTCCACCCCCGCGACCGCGGTCGAGACGATGCGGGCGAGCGGCGTCAGCCCCAGCTCGCGGGCGCGCGAGGCCTCGACGAGGAGCACGGCCGACGCGCCGTCGTTGATGCCGGAGCTGTTCCCGGCGGTCACGGTTCCGCCGTCGCGGAAGGCCGGCCGGAGCTTTCCGAGCGCCTCAGCGGAGGTGTCGGCCCGGGGATGCTCGTCGCGCCCCACGACGATGGGCTCCCCCTTTCGCTGGCGGACGCTGATCGGCACGATCTGGCCGTCGAAACGTCCTGCCTCGATCGCCGCGACCGCCTTCTGTTGGGAGCCGAGGGCGAAATCGTCCTGCAGGTCGCGGCCGACCTCCCATTGCTCGGCGACGTTCTCGGCGGTTTCGCCCATCGAGTAGGGATGGTGCTTCTCGGCCAGCTTCGGGTTCACGAACCGCCAGCCGAGCGTCGTGTCGAACATCTCGCGCGGCCCGCGATCCCAGGCGGCCTCCGCCTTGGCCATGACGTAGGGTGCCCGCGTCATGGATTCGACGCCGCCACCGATGAAGACGTCGCCGTCGCCGACCGCGATTGCATGGGCGGCCGAGTTGATCGCCTGGAGGCCGCTCCCACAGAGCCGGTTGACGGTCAGCCCGCCGACCTCCACGGGCAGGCCCGCGAGCAGCGCGGCCATCCGGGCGACGTCGCGGTTGTCCTCGCCGGCCTGGTTGGCGCAGCCGAGGATGACGTCCTCGACGAGCGCCGGGTCGATCCCCGAGCGCTCGATGACCGCGGCGATGACCGCCGCGGCGAGGTCGTCCGGGCGCACGCTCGCGAGCGCACCGCCGTAGCGGCCGATCGGCGTCCGGGCGGCCTCGACGATCCATGCGTCGCGGAGCGGTCGCTGCAGGTCACGGCTCATGGGCCGATTGTAGGCCGCCACCGTCGTTCGGCCGGCAGGCGGCGGCGGTTCACCGCCTCGCTTGCGGCGTGACGTCAGGGCAACTGCGAGAGGATCTCGCCTGCGGTCGCGTCGTCGGGCGCCTGGGCGAAGAGGACCGCGTCGCCCTTGAAGTAGACGTACTGCTTCCCGGGTTCATCGGTCGCGGTGATGATGAAGACGTTCTTCCCGCCGATCGTGCCGGTCGTGTACGTCCCGCCCTCGTCCTCGGCCGCCTCGAGATACACCTGCTGGAGCCGGGCCGTGTCGGCGCCGTTGATGCGGAAGACGCCGGCGCCGCAGTCGACGTCGCCGGCCGTCGGGGCCGAGATCGCGAACGACACGTCGGCAGCCGTCTTGCCGATGCCCTCGAGCGTCGCGCTGAACTCGGCGTCGTCGGCAAACGCCTCGAAGTCCTCGCCGGACATGCTGAACTTCTGGGTCGCCGCGCCGCAGATCTCGCTCGGCAGCATCGCCTCGAGCTCGTCCGCGCCGCCGAAGCTCGGGATCGCGAAGCTGCCGAGATCGAAGGACGGCAGGGCATCGGCCGAGGCCGACGGCACCTGCGAGGCGGCGCTCGGCGCCTGGGTCGGCGCGGCCGCGGATGCTGCCGGCGACCCGGACGTGGTCGCGGTGGTGCATGCCGCGAGGGATGCGACCAGAGCGAAGGCGACCAGCGTCAAGCCCCTGAAGCGGTTGATCATGGTGTCCTCCCCGGCCGTGGCGAGACGCTGGGTGCGCCCGTCCGGCGTGGCCGGGAAGCATACCCGTCATCGAGCGAACGGGCAGGCACCCGCCGGCCGGGCGCCGACGGCCGGGCGCCGACGGCCGCGCCACGGCCTCAGGGCCCCGGCCGAGCCGTCCGATCGAAGGGGCTCCGGGGATGGCCCGCTCCAAGCTTCAGGGCCCGAGCGACCGCCTCGGGCGTCGCGACACCTTCCTCGACGGCGAGGGCGGCTTCGCGGGCGATCGCGTCCCCGATTCGGGCGACGACGTTCGCTCGCGAGACGCCGGCCGGCCGCCGGGTCGCGAAGTCCGCGGCCGGTTCGCCGCGCCGTCCGTCCGTGTAGTCGTAGAAGCCGGTCCCCGACTTCCGGCCCAGGCGACCCGCCGCGACGAGGCTCTCCTGGATGGGTGAAGGACGGAGCCGGTCCGGCCGGCCGAGGCGGTCCCACACGCCGGTCGCGGCGGAAAGGTTGACGTCGATGCCGGTGAGATCCATGAGCTCGAAGGGCCCCATCGGATACCCGGCGTCGCGGATCGAACCGTCGATCTCCTCGATCGAGGCCTCGCCCGCCTCGAGGATCCGAAGGGCCTCGATCGTGAACGGCCGATTGACGCGGTTGACGATGAAGCCGGGTGCGTCGCTGCAGCGGACGACGGTCTTTCCCCAGGCCGCGACGATCGCTTCGGCTCGGTCGGCGACGGCGGGGTGGGTCGCCTCGGTCGTGACGAGCTCGACGAGCGGCATGACCGGCGCCGGGTTGAAGAAGTGGAGGCCGAGGACGCGCTCCGGGTGCGTCGTCGCCGCGGCGATCGCGCCCCCCGAGCGCGCGCGCGTGTTCGTCGCGAGGATCACTTCGGCGGCCGCGGCCGCGTCGAGCGCCCGGAAGATCGTCTGCTTGAGCGCGAGATCCTCGATCGCCGCTTCGATCGCGATGCCGGCCTCGCCGGCCAGGGCATCGATCGTGTGGGCGTGCCGGAGCCCGGCCAGTCGGCCGTCGACCCAGTCGTCGATCGTGTCGGGGTCGAGTTCCAGGCGAGCGGCTCGTCGGGCGAGTCCGTCGCGGATCCGTTCACGGCCGCGCTCGATCGCCGCCTCGTCGACGTCGTGGAGCACGACCTCGTGCCCGGCCTCGAGCGCCAGCTGGGCGATGCCGGCGCCCATCGTCCCGGCGCCGACCACGCCGACGACGCCCACGATGTCCCGGGCCATCAGCTCGATGCGTTCGCCACGGATCGCCGAGGGCCGGCCGTCATACGGCCTTGAGCGATTCGAACGGCTG
>DASTEU010000176.1:0-16273 GCA_035709325.1 Candidatus Limnocylindrales bacterium
CGCGGCGGTGTCGCCCTGGAGGAGCCGGATCCGCTCGAGTGGCACGCCCATCTCGGCGGCGGCGATCTGGGGCAGAACCGTCGCCGAACCCTGGCCGATCTCGGTGCTGCCGACCGTGAGCGTCACCGAACCATCGGCCCCGACCCGGATCAGGGCCGTCGAGACCGGCTCGGAGCCGGCGTCCGAGGCGGAGAGGCCGATCGCCCGGCCGTGACCGGGCTTCGGAGGCGACCACCAGTCGAGGGCTTCGGCGAGGAGGCACAGGTCGTCGTGGAGGTTCGCGTCGAGGCCGCGGACGCCGGGCCACAGCGGCTGGCCGGGGTCGGCGACGTTCTTCAGGCGGATCTCGAGCGGGTCGAGCCCGAGGCGTTCCGCGGCCTCGTCCATCTGCGACTCGCCGGCGAGATTGCCCTGTGGCGCGCCGAAGCCCCGGAACGACGACGCCGGGGCGGTGTTCGTGTAGACGCTTCGGCAGTGGACCTCGACGGCCGGGATCCGGTACGGCCCGCTGATCCGGTTGGCCGCCTTGCGCCCGACGAGCGGCGAGTTCTCGGCGTAGGCCCCGCTGTCGAGGAGGATTTCCGCCCGCCGGCCACGGATCGTTCCGTCGGCATCGAAGGCGCTTGCGATCGTGATCACGGCGCCGTCGCCGCGGGTCGTGAGGATCGACTCGTCGATCGACAGGGCGAGCTTGACCGGACGGCCGGCGCGGAGGGCGAGCGCCGCCGTCAGCGGCTCGATCTTCGTGTACGACTTCGAGCCATAGCCGCCGCCGACGAACGGCACGATCATCCGGACCGCCGAGAACGGCAGCGAGAAGCAGCGGGCCAGGTCCTCGCGGACCATGAACGGGTGCTGGCAGGAGCTCCAGACCGTCAGCCCGCCGTCGGTCCAGTGGGCGATCGCGGTATAGGGCTCCATCGCGAAGGCGTACGACTTCGGGTAGCGGTAGGTGCCCTCGACGACGACCGCGGCTCCGTCGAACGCCCCATCGACGTCCCCCCAGGCGTGGGTCGAGGACGAGCAGACGTTGGGATGGTCGCGCCGGATCTCCTCTTCGAAGCCGCGGTGCGGTCTGGCTTCGGCCTGGCGCTCGTGGAGGGCCGGCGCGTCGTCGGCGAGGGCGGCCTCGACGCCGGCCACGACCGGCAGCGGTTCGTACTCGACGTTGACGAGCGCCGCCGCCTCGTCAGCCGTCGCGAGATCGTCGGCGACGACCCCGATGACGGCCTCGCCGGCGAAGCGGACGACGCCGTCGGCGAGGAGCGGGTGGTCGGCGAGGGCGTGGCCGTAATAGAGGTTCACGTCCGGCAGGTCGGCTGCACCGACGACCGCAACGACGCCCGGGACGGCCCGGGCGGCGCTCGCCTCGACCGACACGATGCGGGCGTGGGCGTAGGGGCTGCGGACGATCTTCGCCCAGGCCATCCCCGGCAGCGACAGGTCGCTCGTGAAGCGAGCGGCGCCGGTGACCTTGGCCACGCCGTCGCGGCGGGGCACCGATTCGCCGATCGGGGACGGCGGCGGCGGCCCGGTCCGGACCCGGGTCATCGCCCGTCGTCCCGTGGGGTCGAGGATGCGGCGGCAAGGATGGCCTCGACGATCGGGATGTAGCCGGTGCAGCGGCAGAGGTTGCCCTCGATGCCGGCCACGACCTCCTCGCGGGTCGGCGCCGGGTTGTCGGTGAGAAAGGCGGTCGCGGCCATGACCATGCCCGGCGTGCAGAAGCCGCACTGGAAGGCCGCCTCGTCGATGAACGCCTGCTGGATCGGCGTCAGCTCGCCGTCGGCGGCGAGCCCCTCGACCGTCTCGACCGAGCGCCCGTCAGCGTCGACCGCCAGGTAGGTGCAGGCGCTAACGGCCAGCCCGTCGATGAGGACCGTGCAGGCGCCGCAGACCTGGACGTCGCACGACACCTTCAGACCCGTCAGGCCGAGGCGGACGCGGAGGACATCGGCGAGGAGCTCCCGGGGCTCGACCCGGAGGGCGTGCCCCCGGCCGTTCACCTCGAACCGTAGATCCACCGTCTTAGGCACGGGCGAGCGCCTCCGCCAGGGCCGCGGTCGTCGCCCGACGGACGAGGAACCCGGCGAGGTGGCGCTTGTAGTCGGGCGAGCCGTCGAGGTCGCCAACCGCGTCCAGGCGGGTCATCGCGGCGGCGGCTGCCGCCAGGGCGTCCTCGATGCCGGCCGGGTCCGCGGGCGCCCCGGTCATGGCGTTTGCCGCCTCGTCGACGAGGACCGGGATCTCGGTCATCGAACCGACCGCCACCGACGCCTCCGCGATCACGTCGTCGGCGACCCGCAGCCGAACGGCCACCGAGACTGCCGGCCGCTCGCGGAATTTCGCCTTCTCATACGCCCGGCCCTCGCCGGCGGCCGTCGGTGGGATCGCCACCCCGACAAGGACCTCGTCCGCCTCCCTGGCGGTGACGAAGGGCTCGAGGAGGAACTCGTCGACGCCCAGCTCGCGCCCGCCCCGCGGACCCTGGAGACGGAGACGTGCGGCGCAGCCGAGGAGGAGGGTGGCCGGGTCCGAGTGGGGTTCCGCAAAGCAGAGGTTCCCGCCGAGCGTCCCCTGGTTCCGGACCCGGACGTTGGCGACGTGGGCCTCGAGCCGGACGAGGGCCGGCAGCGCGTCGCGGACGACCGGGCTCCGTTCGATCTCGCGGTGGGTCGTCGCCGCCCCGATCGTCAGCGTCCCGTCGGCACCGACAGAGATCCCCTGCAGCTCCGGCAGGCGCTTGAGGTCGACGAGCGTCCCGAACCGGGCGAGGCCCATCTTCATCACCTGGAGCAGCTCCGTCCCGCCGGCGTACCAGGCAGCGTCGCCGGCGGCTTGCTCGAACGCTTCGAACGCCGCCTCGAGGCGGTCGGGACGGGCGAGGGCGAATGGCGGGATCATCGGACCGGCGAGACCGCCCGGGGCGACCCGACGCGGACCCAGTAGTGGGCCCAGCGGGTGAACCGCTCGGTCCGGGTATCGCGCTCGGGCGCTCGTCCCGCGACCGGCTCGATGCCCCGCCGGAGGAGCTCCTGGAGCATGGCCGCGACGAGCCCGAAGAGGTGTTCGTCGTCGGCGCCCTCCGGAGGCACCGGGAACCCGCCGGCGACGGTCCGGCCGGGGCAGATGTGGGCGCCGGCCCCGAACGACAGCCCCCAGCGCGGGACAGTCGGATCGACCGTCCGGTCCGGGTCGAACCGCTCCCGATCGTTCCCGAAGTACGCGGGATCCTGGTTGCCCCGAACGATGTCGAGGATGACGAGCGACTCGGCCGCGATCGACCGGCCCCCGATCGTCGTGTCGGTGATCGCGCGGCGCCGGATCCGCGGTGTCGTCGGTCGCAGCCGGAGCGACTCGTGGACGACTCGCTGGGAGAACAGCCGGTCCTCGGCGACGCGGTCGACGATCGTCGGATCGTCCGCGGCCGCCTGGAACAGGAGGTCGATCGCGTTGACCACGGTCTGGCCGTTCGTGTGCGTGCCGCCCTGGAGGTACGTCGCGACCTCGCGGACGAGGCGACCGTCGTCGGCCAGCTCGAGGGACGGGTCGGCCCGGTGGCGGAGGAGCGCCGTGAGGATGTCGTGGGGCAGCGCATCCTCGCCGATCTGGCCGCGGGCGTGGTCGTCGAGAAGCGCCTGGCGCCGGGCTCTTGCCGGACCGACATAGTCCCGCTCGAACCGGACGTAGGCGTCGTAGACCCGGGTCCGGATCTCCTCGGGGTCCTTCGCATCGAGGATCGCCGCGCCCTGGCTGAAGATGTCGACGAAATCGACGATGACGGCCAGCTCTTCGAGATCTCGCTCCCGGATGTCGAGCCCGGCCCGGCGGCAGGCGAGGACGCTGGCGAGCATCTCGCCGACCCGGTACAGGTCGATCACGTCGCCGACGAGAAGGAGGTCGAGCAAGTCGTTCAGGACGGCGGGGAAGAGCGACGTCTCATATAGGCGGAGGATGTCCGGCCGGAACTGGGTGTTCTCGACCCGACGCCTGGCGCGCTGGACGGCGCCGTGCTGGATGCTGACGATGCCGTCCCGAATGTTGCCCTCGTCGTAACCTCGGGTGTCGAACGTCCGCGATAGGTCGGGACTCATCAGGGCCTCGCGGATCTCGTCGTAGCCGGTCAGCTCCACGATCGCGGCAAACGTGTCGTAGAGGACACCAGCGCCTCCGCCCGCGCCCCGTGCGGCGGCGTCACCGGCCTGGATCGCGCCGATGTCAGCCACCGTACGACTCATGGACGACTGTGCCGTCCTCGGCCACGACGCGGATCGCCTGGGTCGGGCAATTCCGGGCGGCTCGCTCGAGGAGGTCGATCGGGGTCTCGGCCGCGGCCGGCAGCGGGACGCTCACACCGAGCTCCTCCTGCAACTCGAAGGCGTCGGGCAGGAGCCGGACGCAGTCGCCGGAGCCGATGCAGTACCCGGGGTCGATCGAAACGGAAGCGCCCACCGTTCCCCTCGCTCGTGTTGATGTACGGCATTGTATGCACTTGCACCCTGGGAGGTTTCAGCGGTCGATCGCGGGCGCAGCCGGGAGGTCGGGACCGGCCTTGGCGCGTGCGGCGCCCGACCCGGCGACCGTCCACACGGGCAGCCGGCGCCAGGCCTCCCGGATCGCGAGGAGCCCGACGGGCAGGAAGACCAGCCAGGCGAGCGTTCCGACGACGAGCCCGAAGGCGGCCGCGACGACGCCGACAGCGAGAGCCGTGATCGGCCGGTGACCGAGGAGCGCCAGCTGATGGTAGGCCATGATTCGGCCGCGCAGGTCGTCCGGCGTCGCCTCTTGGAGGGCCGCGGTCAGGACCGGGAAGCACATCGCGAAGCCGAGCCCGATGAGGAAGAAGCCGGACGCCGCGATCGGCATCGACGGGGCGAATGCGGCGACGACGACGCCAATGCCCTGGAGCCCGACCCCCGCCAGCGCCGATGCCCGCGACCAGCCTCGACGCCGGATCGGGATGAAGAGGAGGAACGAGATCGCCGAGCCGACGCTCTGGGTGAACAGGAGGAGTGCTGCGTTGCTCTCAGGGACGCCCAGGGTCTCCGAGGCGAGGGCCGGCGCCACCGTCCGCTGGATCTCCATCGCGGTCGAGGTGACGACGATGCCGGCCAACAACCCGGCCGCCCATAGGTTGCCCCGGACGAACGCAACCGCCGACGTGGCGGCGGCCTTCGGCGCCGCGGGATCCAGCCACTCTCGCCCGGTCAGCCCCATCCGGCCGAGGACGATCATCGCCACGACCGGCGCGCCGTAGGTCACGGCGTTGATCGCGAAGGCGAGGCCTGCCCCGGAGGCGGCCATCGCCCCGGCCGCGATGAGCGGGCCCACGACCTGGCCGGTCATGAAGCCGAGCGAGCCGAGGGCGACGGCGTCCTGGAGGTGGTGGCGCGGCACGATGTTCGGGACGAGGGCGAGGAGCGACGGCTTGCCCAGGGCCCACAGCGTGTTGAGGAGGAACATCGCCACGATCAGGCCCATCTCGGTCGCCGCGCCGGCGATCGTCACTGCGGCGAGGACCGCCGCGATCGCCATCGACATGGCGTGGGTCCACAGGACGACCCGGCGGCGATCGAACCGGTCGGAAACCTGACCGCCCCAGACGGAGAAGAGAAGAATCGGCAGGAAGCTCGCTGCGTTGAAGATTCCGACCGAGATCGTCGATCCGGTCAGCTGGTAGACATAGATCGAGCCGGCGACCGCCGACAGCCAGGTCCCGAGGCTGGAGACGGCGACGCCCAGCCAGTACGCCCGATAGGCTCGGTGGTGGAACGGCCCGAAGCGGCCGCCAGCCGGGCGCGGAACGTTCATTCGGCAACCCGCCTGAGAGGAGGCACGTCATGGCGTCCATGTCCGCGGGCGACGACGGGGCCGTGCTCGTCACCGGCGCCCGGGGCGCGATCGGCTCGTGGCTCATCCGCGAGCTCGCCCGCCGTCGTGTCGTTGTCGTCGGCCTGGACGTCGCGGGCGAGGCGGTGAGCCGCTTCCCGGAGACCGCGACCGTCCCGGTCATCGAGGGCGATCTGCGCGACGCGGCGCTCATCCGCGAAGTCATCCGCGACCTGGGGCAAGGGCATGCCGGCCGTCCGCACGGGAGGGCCGTGCGAATCGTCCATCTCGCCGCACTCGTCGAGGCCGCCGACCGGGACCCGGTGGCCGCGATCGAGGTCAACGCCCTCGCCACCGCGCGCCTTCTGGATGCGGCGGCCGAGGCAGGCGTCCAGCGGGTCGTCGCGATGAGCACGAAGGGCGTCATGGGGCAGCTCCCGGCGCGGTACCTCCACCCGACATACGAGCCGGTGCCGGTCGACCTGCCGCCGAGCCCGCGGTCTGTCTACGAGTCGACGAAGCACCTCGTCGAGATCGCCGCGCGGTGGCATCGCCGTCACGGCGCAGACGTCGCCGTCGTCCGGCTGGCGACGACCTGGGGCCCCGGCAAGTCGGCCGCGAGCCACGGTGCCTACAGCCTCCACAGCGAGGTCGTCGCTCGTGCCGTCCGGGGCGAGCGTTGCCGGATCGACCTCCATCCGGATCAGGGTCACGATCTCATCTACTACGCCGACGTCGCTGCCGGACTGGCCGACCTGGCCCTCAGCCGCCGGCCCCTCGCATCGCCCGTCTATCACCTGGGCAGCGGCAAGATCACGACAGTCGGCGCCTTCGCGGCCGCGGTGGAGGCGGCCTTTCCCGGCGTTCGGGTCGAAACCGGCGGGGCCTTCGCGACCGGCCGGTCGTGCCTGATGGACGTCTCCGTCGCCCGCCGCGACGCGGCATACGAGCCGGCCTGGGACGTCCCGCGGGCCCTCGCCGACATCCGGACCCTCGCCGCCGCCGGGATCACCTGATCGCCGGCCGCCATCGCTCGAAGCGCCGCTCGAGGATCCGTACGCCCTCGCCCAGGAGGACGCCGAGCACGCCGAGCATGACGATCCCGAAGTAGACTCGGGCCGACTGGAGGAGCGAGCCGTTCAGGGCGATGTAGAAGCCGATCCCGCCGTTCGAAGCGAGGAACTCGGCGATGACGACGCCCACCAAGGCACGACCCGTGCCGAGTCGCGCCCCGGTCAGGATGAAGGGCAGGCTGGCCGGCAGGACGACGGTCCGGAAGCGCATCCAGCCGGACGCTTTGAAGCTCTCGGCGATGTCGTGGAATGCCCGTTCGGCGGCGTGGACACCGGCCATCGTGCTGACGACGACGACGAAGATCGCCTCGAGGAAGACGACGAAGACCTTCGCCTCGAGACCGATCCCCAGGATGATGATGATCAGCGGGACGAGGGCCACCGTCGGCGTCGAGTAGATCGCCGACAGCCACGGATCGAGCAGGTAGTTCAGGCGCCGGAAGAGACCGATCGCGAGCCCGACCGGCACGCCTATGACCATCGCCGCGGCGAAGCCCAGAACGTACTCCGTCGCGCTCAACTGGAGGTGCGGCCAGATCACCCCGTTCGAGATGTCCTTGACCGCCGCCTCCACGATCAGGCTGGGCGAGCTCATGACGGCCTGGCGGATCAGCTTGAGGGCCGATGCCGACTCCCAGATCCCGAGGACGAGAACGAACCCGAGCAACCCGAAGACGAGCCGCTCCGACGGCCGCCAGCGCACAAACGATGGCGGGTTGGGGTGGCCGGGGCGGGCGACCGACTGGGACGTCACATCAGTCGCCGCCGGTGAGATGCGAGTGGAGCTGGGGCGTGATCAGCTCCCAGACCCGGTCGGCAAGGGCGGTGAACTCCGGCGTGCGCTTGATCCGGAGTTCCCGCGGCCGGGGCAGGTCGACCGCGATGTCGGCCAGGAGCCGGCCGGGCCGAGCGCTCATGACGATCACGCGATCGGACAGGTAGATCGCCTCGTCGATCTGGTGGGTGATGAAGAGGACGGTCTTGCGAGCCTCCGCCCAGATCCGGAGCAGCTCGGCCTGCATCAGCTCGCGGGTCTGGGCGTCGAGCGCCGCGAAGGGTTCGTCCATCAGGAGAATCTCGGGGTCCACGGTCAGGGCCCGGGCCAGGTTGGCCCGCTGCTGCATCCCGCCCGAGAGCTGGTAAGGGTACTTGGACTCGAAGCCCTCGAGGCCGACCATCCGAATCAGCGGCATCGCCCGCTCGGCGGCGACCTTGGCGGGCACGCCCTGGCAGCGGAGGCCGTAGGCGACGTTCGACAGGATCGAGAACCATGGAAACAGCGAGGCGTCCTGGAAGACCATCGCGTGGGCGCTGCCGCCGGACTTTGGTTCGAGAACCTCGATCTCGCCCTCGTAGTCAGGCAGCAGGCCGTTGACGATCTTCAGGAAGGTCGACTTGCCGCAGCCGCTGGGGCCGACGATCGAGACGAACTGCCCCTCCGGGATCTCGAGATCGACCTGCTCGATGGCCAGGAGCTGATCACGCGTCGCCTGGTCGACGTAGCTGAACTTCACCCCGCGGGCGCGGAGGGCCATCCCGGATCCGATCGTCGTCATGCCGCTGCTCCTCGCCTGGCCGGTCGCCACCGCTGAACGCGTGTCTCGAGTCGCCGCAGCACCTCGACCAGGATGATCCCGGCGAAGGTGAAGATCAGGACTCCGAACAGGAGCTTGTCCGTCTGCAGCGTGTCGCTGGCCTTCTTGATGAAGAAGCCGAGGCCTCCGGTCGCGGCGAAAAGCTCGCCCGTCACGACGCCGATCAAGGCCCGGGCGATGCCGAGTCGCAGGCCGGTGACAATGAACGGCACCGTCGCCGGCGCGACGACGGTGATGAACCGTCGAGGCTGCGACGCCCCGAAGCTCGAGGCGACGTCGAGATATCGCCGATCGACCGTCCTCACGCCCTGGATCGTGGGAATGATGATCGCGAGGACCGCCCCCAGGAAGCAGACCACGATCTTCGACCAGATCCCGAGGCCGGTCGCGATCACGATCACCGGGAGGAGGGCAAAGCGCGGCAGCGAATTGAGGAAGTTCAGCCAGGGGTCGAGGATGAATTGGAGGCGGCGGTACCAACCGGTCAGGAGCCCGAGCGGGATGCCGATGACGATCGCCAGGCCGTAGCCCACGAGGAACTCGGTGGTGCTGAGACGGACGTCCTCCCAGAAGCGGGGGATCTGGACCTCGGCGGCGCCGGCAGCAACGATCGCCGTCGGCCGGCTGAAGAAGAACTCGTTGATCCAGCCGTTGCGGCTGCCGACCTCCCAGAGGACGATGAAGCCGATGACCCCGGCAAGGCCGTAGCCGAGACGTCCGTGGCGATCGAGCCAGCCGCGCCGTGCGCCACGCGGCCGGCGCGGTCGGGGGTATCGCGACGTGACGCTCATCCGGCGTGAGCCTCCTCCAGGTCCAACGCACGCCCCTCCCGGCGTTGATCAAACCAGTTTGGTCGGCCATTGCATGCAATGTCAACGCGCCGTAGACAATCGCATGTCGGTCCTTTAGAGTCGAACCTCGGGCAGCGTGCCCGTGGACAAGGAACGATGGAGGAGGCGACCGTGCTCTTGTCTGCAAGACATGCTCGGGTGGCGGCTACGGCCGTCGTCGCGAGCCTCATGTTGGCGGCTTGCGGCGGCGGGGCGACCCCGTCCCCCAGCCCGTCGGCGACTCCCGCGGCCAGCGGTCCGGCATCTCCGGCATCGCAGGCCCCAAGCGTCGAACCCGGCACTCTGCCCACTCCGGAGCAGACGAGCCTCAATATCGGCGTCAGCGTCACGGAAATGAGCCAGTTCGCCGGGATCCTCGCCGCCGAGGCCGGGATCTTCGAGAAGAACGGGATCACCGTCGAGTACAGCGTGTTCGAGGGTGACGCCCGGGTCGCGGCTGCGCTCCAGGCCGGCCAGGTCGACATCGGCTTCTCGGGCACGTCGAGTGCGATCTCGTCGCAGCTCACGGATACGCCGTACGACGTCGTCGCGGTCAACGCCGTCATCCTGACGGACGACCTCGTCTGCCAGAGCGGCATCGACACGGCCGAGGAGGTCGTCGGCAAGTCGATCGCGATCAGCACCTTCGGCGGCACCTCGAACGCCGCCGCACTGCTCGCCCTCAAGGCACTCGAGCTGTCCCCGACCGACGCCGCGATCACCCAGGTCGGCGGCCAGGGCGCCCGGCTCGCCGCCCTCCAGGGCGGATCGATCGACTGCGCGGTCATCGACTCGAACATCGAGCAGGACATGATCGACCAAGGCTTCGCCATCGCGGTCAACCTGAAGGACGCCCAGATCCCGTTCGGGCGGTCCGGCATGAGCATGCTCGAGGAGTTCATCGCAGCCAACCCGAACACCGTCCTCGTCGCCGTCGCCTCGGTCCTCGAAGCGCAGAACATGATCTTCGACGACCCGGCCTCGATCGTACCGATCTACGCGGAGTTCACGGGCCTGCCCGAAGAGGACGCTCAGTCCCAGGTGGAGGACTTCACCGAGATCGGCAACCGCTCGCTGATGTGGACGGAGGAGGCCCTGGTGAACGCCCAGAAGGCAATCGCGGTGGTCAACCCGGACATCATCGACGTGGACGTCGCCGATGCCGGCGACCCCTCGTTCCTTCAGACGCTCGTCGACATCGGCTACTACGAGAAGATCGGCAGCCCCGTGCCGTAACTGCCATCGCCAGAACACGTCGATCGCCCCTGGGCCTGTCCGGGGGCGATCGATCGTGACAGCCCGTTCAACCCGGTGATCTGACATGTGCGGCTCGACAGCAGCTCCCAACCTCCGGGCCCGGATGGAGCCGGGACCGCCCGGCGGTGTCGGCCACGTCGTCGGTGTCACGGACCTGCTCGAGGTGGCGCACCACGTCGCCCGCTCCGATGAGGTCCGCCGCACCGCGGCGGGGTTCATCGGCTACGGCGCGACCGAGCCCGGTCAGCGGGTCCTCATCGGCGTCGACAGTCAGACCGACCCGTCGATCACCGACGCGATCGCGACCGCGCTCCGGGAGATGGGTGCCTCGGTCGACGTCGTCATCGCGCAGGCGGAGCCTGACCGAGAGTTCGACGACCTCGACGAGGTCCGGGTCGCGATCCGGCGCCAGCCGTGGGTCGAGAACCCACGCCGCTGGGAGGGCACGCCCTGGATCGAGGAACTCGCCAGAAGCCGCGGCTACGACCTCCTCATTCACGGCAAGGGTGGGGCGATCCCGAAGGTCGCCCATCGATACGAGGGCTTCCCGTGGGTCGTCGCCGACCACTTCGACGGGCCGTCGAACCTCTTCCCGCGACCCCTCCACCGGCTGATCAACGAGAAGACCTGGTCGCGGATCACGAGCAACACCGGCTGCCGTCTGCGGCTGTCCGACCCGGAAGGGACCAGCCTCAGCCTGACCATCCTCGAGGCGCCACTGCGGGACACGACCCGCCACGACTACGGGATGAGCCCCAAGTGGGGCCACCTCATGGCCCACCCGCCGACCCCGATCGAGGCGGACGACGATTCGACCGGCGTCATCGCCGGCACGCTCAACCACTTCAGCAGGCCGTTCCCCCGGATCGAGGTCCAGGTCGAGAATGCCCGGATGACCCGGATCCGCGGGGGCGGCGCCTACGGCGACGCGTGGCGGGCCCTCGAGGACGAGTCGAAGGACATCCAGTACCCGTGCTTCCCGGGGCCGGGACTGTTCTGGCTGTGGGAGCTGGCGATCGGCACGAATCCGAAGATCGTCCGGCCCTCGAACATCCGCTATCTCTCGTCGGGCGGCTTCGAATGGGAGCGTCGCCGGGCGGGGATCATCCACTGCGGCCTCGGCACCCGCTGGCGGAGCTCCGAGGAGGTCTGGGCGGGCAAGCAACGGCTCGTCTACGGCCATCTCCATGTCCATCTCCTGTCGGCGACGCTCGTGGTCGAGACGCCCGGTGGCGACGTCCCGGTGATCGAGGGTGGCCGGCTGTCGGCCTACGACGACCCGGACGTCCGCGACCTCGCGGCGACGTTCGGCGATCCCGACCAGCTCCTCCACGACGACTGGGTGCCGGAGATCCCGGGAATCACGGCGCCCGGTGACTACGCCGAGTACGCTCGCGAGCCGTCGCGCTGGGTCTATGGCGGTGCCTGAGGCACGATTGGGCCACGCGCGTCGGCCCGGTCGCGCCCGTCAATGACGGCCGAGGACGTCCGATTCCATAGCGGTCCCGCCCGGCTGGCCGGGACGCTCAGGCTTCCCGAGACCGGCTCGGCGCCGTACCCGGCGGTGGTCCAGGGACCGGGCTGGCTCGGGCTCGCGGACGCCAACGCCTACAAGCCGTACCACGAGGCACTCCTCGCGGCCGGCTTCGCGATCCTCGCCTTCGACTACCGCGGCTTCGGCGACTCGACCGGCGACGCGACGTTCCTCGACCCGATGACCCAGGTCGCCGACTGGCGTGCGGCGGTGACGTACCTCGAGACCCGGCCGGAGATCGACCCGAAGCGTATCGGGGCGTTCGGGACGGGTGGGACCGGCGGCGGCAACGCCATCTATGCCGGCGGGCTCGATCCGCGGATCAAGGCTGTCGTCTCGCAGGTGCCCGTCGCCGATGGCCGCGATTGGCTCCACCGGATGCGCCGCGAGTACGAGTGGCTCGAATATCTCGAGCAGGTCGGGGAGGCCCGGCGCCGCTTCGTCGCCACCGGCGAGCCGACCCTCGTCCCGCCGCGTGAGCAGCTGATGGTCCCGACGCCGGAGCGGCGGACCACGACCCTCAAGGCGGACGTCGACGACAGGGTCCCCTCCCAGGTGGACCTCGGCAGCGCCGAGGCGATCTTCGCCTACCGCCCGATCGACGTCGTCGATCGAATCGCGCCCAGGGCGGTAATGATCATTGCCGTCGAAAACGACGCGACGACCCCGGAGGATCACGCATACGCCCTGTACGAGCGGGCCGGTCCGCCCAAGCGGCTGGTCATCCAGACCGGCACCACCCACTACGCGGCGTACTCCCAGTACCGTGAGGTGGTCAACCCGATGATCGTGGGGTGGTTCGAGCGCCACCTCGTCACGGGCGAAGTTCTGGTCCACGAGCGCCCGGCCGAGGCCGAGGTCGTCCGGCTCGACCGCCCGGCACCCGCAGTGGAGGCCGCCGGACCGTGAGCCAGTACGATGTGGCGATTCGTGGCGGAATCCTTGTATCGGCGACCGGCCGCTTCGCCGCCGACGTCGCCATCGGCGGCGAGCGGATCGCCGCGATCGTCATCCCGGGCACGCCGCTCGACGCCGCCCGGACGATCGACGCGACCGGCCGTCACGTCCTGCCGGGGGCGATCGACGTCCACTCCCATCACCGGGAGCCTGGCTTCACGCACAAGGAGGACATTGCCAGCGCGATGAGCGCGGCGGCCGCCGGCGGGGTGACGACCTCGTTCGCGATGCCCAACGTCCAGCCGCCGCCGAACACCGTCGAACGGCTCGACGAGATGATCGCCCTGTACGACGCGAAGGCGACCATCGACTGGAATATCAACGCCGCAGGCACGGTCCCCGAGGAGATTCCGGGCCTGGTGACGCGCGGCATCGCCGCCCTCAAGGTGTTCATGGTCGTCGACACCGGGCGCGACTACCCGCACATGCCCGGGATCGGGGTCCATGATCACGGCAAGCTCCTCGAGATCTTCGAGACCGTCGGCCCGACCGGCTTGCCGCTCATGGTCCATCCCCACGACCAGGGCCTGATGGCCCATATCGAGGCGGGTTTCTGGGCCCGCGGCGAGCACGACGCCGTGGCCTACGCGAAGGCCTATGCCGCCTACGACGGGCTGATCTGGGACACCGCGGTTGCGGTCCTCCTCCGTCTCCAGAAGGCGACCGGGACGCCGCTCCACCTGCTCCACACTCAGAGCATCGGCGTGATCGAGCAGCTGCGGTCGGCGAAGGCCGGCGGCCAGCGGGTGACGGCCGAACTCAATCCCTGGGCCCTGATGCTCGGCAACGACTGGCCCACGATCGAGCGGCTCGGCTCGTACGCCCTGAGCTACTACGTCCCGGAGAAGAATACCGAGCCGCTCTGGGCGGCCCTCGTGGATGGCACGATCGACCTGATCTCGACCGATCATGCCCCGCACACCCGCGAGGAGAAGGAGCCGGGCTGGACCGACGGCTGGAAGGCCCACACCGGCACGCCCTCGACCCAGTTCTACGTGCCGCTCTTCCTCGACGCGGCCGTCCGCGGCCGGATCCCGCTCGAGCGGGTCGTCGACCTCGTGGCAACCGCCCCGGCTCGGGCCTTCGGACTCCGGGACAAGGGTCGTCTCGAGGTCGGCTGCGACGCGGACGTCGTCGTCGTCGACCTCGGCGCCGAGCTCGAGATCCGCGACGACATCGTCCTGAGCAAGATCGGCTGGACGCCGTACGCCGGTCGGCGTGTCCACGGCGTCATCGAGTCGACGCTTGTCCGCGGCCGCGTCGTCTACGAGAACGGATCCGTCGTCGGCGAGCCTGGCTGGGGACGCCAGGCGAAGCCGGCAACCGACTGAACACCCGCAGCTTCGGAGGGATGCCCACGATGCCCACCCGCTTCGGCCTTCTCGTCCCGCACTTCGGCGCCGAAGCCGATCAGGATCTCCTGGTCGAAGGCAGCCGCCTGGCCGAGCGCCTGGGCTTCGACTCGCTCTGGGTCCGCGACCACCTCGTCTTCCACCCGCACGGGATGGAGGGCACGGACCGGACGTTCATCGAGCCGTTCGTGACGCTGGCCTACCTGGCCGGAGTGACCGAGACGATCGGCCTGGGCGCGGCGACGATCATCCCGTTCCGTCACCCGATCAATCTCGCCTACAGCGTGGCGTCCCTATCGTGGATGACCCGCCGGACGTTCGAGCTCGGGATCGGTGCCGGCAACTTCCAGCACGAATTCGACGTGATCGGCCAGGGCGACATCGATCGGCCGGCGATGATGCGCGAGCAGACGCTGATCGCTCGGGAGCTGTGGACCGGCAAGAGCGTCGAGTGGCACAGCGAGCTGTATGACTTCAGCGACGTCGACTTGAAGCCCCAGCCGCTCTACCCGGTCCCGGTCTGGTGGGGCGGCGCGACGCCGGCCTCCGTCCGGCTCGCAGTCGAGTTCTGCGAGGGCTGGCTGCCCGGCCGGATCACCTTCCCGACGTACGAGGTCCGGGTCGCCAAGATCCGGGAGCTCGGCGCGGAGCAGGGTCGCCCGCCGGTCCTTGTCGGGGCCGTCCCGGTGACCTCGATCGCCGACAGCCGTGACGAGGCGATCGGCTACATGAACGTGCCGGGCCTGATCGACAACGCCAACCACCAGAAGTTCTGGATCAAGCCCGAGGGCGGCCAGTTCACGACGTTCGACGAGCTCGACGGTTCCGTCCTGACCGGGACCCCGGACGATATCGTCCGCGGCGTCCAGCGCTACCAGGAGATCGGCTGCGACCTCCTGATCGTCGACTTCCGGATGCGCTTCCCGGACTGGCTGGAGCAGATCGAGCGGTTCGCCCGCGAGGTCGTGCCGCGGGTCTCGTGAGCGCCTGGTTCGGCTCCGACCGCCTCGTGGACCGCCTGGCGGCCCTCGGCATCGAGCACCTCGCGCTGAACCCGGGGGCGTCGATCCGGGGCGTCCACGACTCGCTCGTCAACCCGCCCGGACGCAGCCCCGGCCTCATTCTCGCCCTCCACGAAGGGATCGCGGTCGCGATCGCCCATGGTTACGCAAAGGCGACCGGGCGGCCGATGGCCGTCGGCCTCCACGACACGGTCGGGCTCCTGAACGGCAGCATGGGCATCTTCAACGCCTGGGCGGACCGGGCCCCGATCATCCTCGTGGTCGGGACCGGGCCCCTCGACACTGCCCATCGGCGGCCGTACCTCGACTGGATCCACACCGTCGGCGAGCAAGGGGAGTTCGTCCGCCACCTGACCGTCTGGAACGAGCAGCCGGCAAGCCTCGAGGCTCTCATGACGACGACCGTCCGGGCCGTTCGGGCGGCCCGTGGCGCGCCCGGCGGTCCGGCCCTGATCGGCG
The DNA here is from genome assembly GCA_035709325.1 of Candidatus Limnocylindrales bacterium. Lineage (GTDB taxonomy): Bacteria > Chloroflexota > Limnocylindria > Limnocylindrales > CSP1-4 > CF-46. Next base: position 15,909 of record DASTEU010000176.1, read on the forward strand.
TCGACATCGGGCTCCAGGAAGAGCCGGCCGAGCCGCCGGACGAACCCCAGACGACCCTCCGCCTGGACCCTGCCCGGATCGCGCCGGACCCGGCCTTCGTCGCGGAGCTGGCCGGCGAGCTGCGGACCGCCCGGCGACCGCTGTTCATCACGGACCGACCGCTCCGCCCGGTCGGCTCGGCGACCCTCGTCCGGTTGGCCGAGCGGCTCGGCGCCGGCCTCCTCGAGCTCGGCGGCGGCGCCTCGTTCCCGGTTGGCCACGCTCACGACGTCAGCGAGGGAGCCCTCGAGGCGATTCGGGTCGCCGACCACATCACGTTCTTCGACGTTCGCGACCCGTCCTTCGGTCTCGGCACCGTCAACCTC
>DASTEU010000177.1:0-2026 GCA_035709325.1 Candidatus Limnocylindrales bacterium
CACGAGGAGCGCCGCCGGCAGCGTCAGCAGCAGCCACGGCGAAACGGCCAGGCCGAGCACCACCATGACGACGAGGAAGCCGATCGCGTACAGGCCGCCCCGGATCAGGGCCCAGCCGAGCTCGCCGAGGGCGACGTCGGCCGCGGACATCGGCGTCGCGAGGATCGACTCGAACGTCTTGTTGTAGTTGAGCTTGAAGAAGAAGTTGAACGTGCTCTCGGCGATCGCCCCGTTCATCGAGGAGCTCGCGAGGAGTGCCGGCGCGATGAACAGCTGGTACGAAATCGCCTCGCCGCCGGGCCCCGTCACGGTCCCGACGAGCGCCCCGAGCCCGAACCCGATCCCGAGCAGGTAGAACAGCGGCTCGAAGAAGCCCGAGAGGATGACGACCCAGCCGTGGCGGTAGACGTAGATGTTCCGCTCGATCAACCGGACCGACCGGCGGCTGCCGAAGACCAGCGGCGGCAGGACGCGCAGCGCGCCGCTCATCGGACGCTCATCCGCGGACCAGCCGGGCGCCGATCGTCCGGATCGCGATCGCCGTGCCGATGGCGAAGACCGTGAGCAGCAGGGCGACGTGGACGAGCGCACCAAGTGGCTCGGCCGTACCGAGGGCGAGGCCCCGGGTCAGGGCCACGCCGTGCCACAGCGGCGAGAGCCAGGCGACCGGCTGGATGAACGCCGGCAGGCTCTCGATCGGGAAGAACGTGCCCGAGAAGAGGAACAGGGGCGTGATCCCGAAGCGGAACACCGCATTGAACTTCTCGGGCGTTCGCTGAGTGGCCGAAAAGGCCGCGATCGGCGCGGCGAAGGCGAGGCCGGTCAGGACCGCCGCCGGGATCGCCAGCACGAGGAGCGGCGAACGAGCCGCACCGAACAGGGCGATGACCGCGCAGAAGACCACGGCGATGAGCGTGAGCCGGAAGCCGATCCAGACAAGGTTCCCGATCGCCACGTCACGGGGCTCGATCGGCGTCGCGTACATCGCGTGGAACGTCCGGGCCCAGACCAGGCCTCCCATGATCGGGAATGTCGCCTCGAACGCAGCCGACTGCATGGCCGCCGCCGCGAGCAGGCCCGGGGCGAGGAACTCGAGGTAGCTCAGCCCGCCGAGCGCCTCGGTCCCGCCGCCCGAGCCGTCCACGTACCCGCCGAGACCGAGCCCCATCGCGGCGAGGAACAGCACCGGCGTGAGGAACGAGCTGAAGATCGAGGCCCGGAACGTGCGCGCGTACTGAAGGGCACGGTGCTCGACGACGGTGGCGACGGCGGCCGTCATCGGCTACTCGATGAGCGAGCGGCCGGTGAGCCGCAGGAAGACGTCCTCGAGGCTCGAGCGGCGGACGAGGACCTGTTCCGGCTGGAGCCCGCGCTCGTGGGCGGCGGCGACGGCGGCCTCGCCGTCGTCGGCATAGAGGAGCACCCGGTCGGGCAGGTATTCGATCCGGTCCGCGAGGCCGTCGAGCGCGCCGTTGAGCGTCTCCTGGATGCCGACCGGGAAGCGCAACTCGGTCACCTCCCGCGTCGCGTAGCGGTCGATCAGCTCCCGGGGCGAGCCCTCGGCGACGATCTTCGCCTTGTCCATGACGACGAGCCGGTCGCAGAGCTGCTCGGCCTCGTCCATGTAGTGGGTCGTGAGGACGAGCGTCACGCCGCGCTGCTTGAGCCGGTAGAGGCGGTCCCACAGCAGGTGCCGGGCCTGCGGGTCGAGCCCGGTCGTCGGCTCGTCGAGCAACAGCAGGTCGGGCTCGTTGATCAGCGCCCGACCGATCGTCAGTCGCCGCTTCATCCCGCCCGACAGCGGCTCGACCCGGTCGTTCGCCCGCTCGGTCAGCTGGGCGAAGTCGAGCAGCTCGTCAGCTCGCCGCCCGCACTCGGCCCGCGACAAACCGAAGTAGCGGCCGTAGATCACGAGGTTTTCGCGGACCGTCAGCTCGGTGTCGAGGGTGTCCTGGTGGGGCACCACGCCGATCCGCGAGCGGATCGCCGGCCCGTCGGCGCCCGGATGGCGCCCGAGGACCCGGAG
>DASTEU010000178.1:0-2272 GCA_035709325.1 Candidatus Limnocylindrales bacterium
GCGGTTCGTCAGCCAGGCCGCCGAACGGGGCGTCGAGCCGCACGTCATCGACGCGGTCTTCAAGGCGTTCGAGCCGTTCGAGCGCTACGGCTTCAACAAGGCCCATGCGACCTGCTACGGGCTCATCGCCTACCAGACCGCCTACCTGAAGGCGAACTACACCGTCGAGTACATGACGAGCGTCCTCACCGCGTTCCGCTCGAACGAGGAGAAGGTCGCGGCGGCGATCGCCGAGTGCCGCCGCATGGGCATCGAGGTCCTGCCGCCGGACGTCCACCGCTCGGGTGTCGAGTTCACCGTCGAGGGCCAGGCGATCCGGTTCGGGCTCCTTGCCGTCAAGAACGTCGGCCAGGGCGCGATCGAGTCGATCATCGCCGCCCGCACCGAGGGCGGCCCGTTCCGCTCCCTCGCCGACTTCTGCGCGCGGGTCGACCTGCGTCTCGCGAACCGCAAGGTGCTCGAGTCGCTCGCCCGCGTGGGGGCGCTCAACGCCCTCGGCCATCCGGCCCAGATCCTGCTCGGGCTCGACGACGCGATGGCCGCCGGCCAGGCCGCCCAGCGCGACCGGCTCACCGGCCAGACGTCGCTCTTCGATCTCGGCGCCGAGGATGCGACGGCGATGGAGCGGCCGCTGCCCCAGACGACCGAGGTCCCGGTCCGAGAGCGCCTGCGATGGGAGAAGGAGCTCCTCGGCCTGTACCTCTCGGAGCACCCGATGGGCGAGGTCGCCGAGCAGGTCGGGGCATTCGTGACCGCCTACAGCGGCGACCTCAAGGACGAGTCGCTCGACGGCCAGCGGATCGTCGTCGCCGGGATCGTGACCGGCTTCCGGACGATCATCACGAAGGCGAAGTCGACGATGGGCGTGGCGACCCTCGAGGACCTTCAGGGCACGATCGAGATCGTCGTGTTCCCGAAGATGTACGAGATGACCGCCGGGACCTGGACCGACGGTACGATCCTCCTCGTGGCCGGCCGCGTCGACCATCGCGGCGAGGAAGTCTCGCTCCTCGCCGATCTCGTCCTCGACTGGGACGCCGCCCTGGCCCGCGGTCCCGAGGCGATCGCCCGCGAGGTGGCGGCCGGCGACCGGGGCCGGGCACCGCGGCGGCCGCCGCCGAGCCCGCAGATGCCGTCCACGGCATCGGTCCGACCGGTGACGTACGCCAACGGCAACGGTCACGACGACGGTCACGACAACGGCGGCGGACCCGGCAGCGGGCCCGGCAGCGACCAGCCGCCGGCGGCGGCGAGCTCGGCCGGGGCCGACTCGCCACCGGTCATCGGCCGAACCGCCGGCGGGCGGGAGATCGTCCACGTCTCGCCGCTCCGGGCGGAGGCTCAAAGCGCGGCCGCGACGCCGTCGCTGCCCGGGATCACGCCCGGGGCGCCGATCCCGACCTATCTCGAGCCGCCGGGCCTCGAACGGATCGCGCCCGATCGCGACGTCGAGCCGGCCCTGCCCGACGAGGCCCGGAGCCAGGCGGCCGAGGCCGCCGACGCGGCGACGCCACCCGTCGACGCGGCGCCCGACGCGACGCTCCACGTCCGCTTCGCCGGCGGGGCAGCGACCGACCGGGTCGTCGGCGCGATGGAGGCGTTCAAGGGCCTGCTCGTCGAGCGTCCCGGCTCGACCCGCGTGGTCCTCCACGTCCCGGCCCCGACGGGCGCGGGATCGCTGCCGATGGAGCTCAGGCGGGGCGTCGCCTACGACGCCGAGCTGCTGGCCGAGGTGCGCCGCCGCCTCGGGGAGGGGATCGTGGAACTGCGCCTCGCGTGAGGGGCGGCCCCGAGCCGGGGACCGCCGTGCGCCCCGTCGCCGCGAGGCTCGAGGCGCCAGGATTCCGAGTCATTCGAACAGATCCATCGCCCCGACGAGGCTCCGATCGGTCGCCGATGGCTGGCGTCACACCCTCAAACGTGCTGGCGGCCGGCCGGTGCGTCGCCGGGCCGTCGTGGCGCGCGTGCGCCCGCGTCAGGCTCCGGAATTGGAGTGAGTTGTCCGAGTCATTCGGAAACCTGCCGGCCCGTTCACCCCTCGGTCGCCCGCCGCAGCGCCTGGACGGACGAGAGCATGTCGTGGAACTCGGCCCGGATCTCGTTCACGTCGTCCCGCTCGATGTCGAGCTCCCGGGCGATCTGGTTGACGACGGCCGCCTCCTCGGCGGTGATGAGGCCGTCCTCGGCGCCGATCGCGAAGCAGCAGCGGAGGAGCGCCCGGCGCTGCTCGAGCGTCGAGATGTCACGGAACTCGCGGGTGACGACGTAGTCC
>DASTEU010000179.1:0-13996 GCA_035709325.1 Candidatus Limnocylindrales bacterium
CGCCGGCCGGACGTACCAGGAGATGCTCGAGCACCTCGACGACCCCGACCATCACGCCCCGGGCCTCGATTCGCCGGGCGGGCCAGTCGAGTTCCGAGTCCAGGGCCCGGACGATCGGTGGATCGAGCTGAGCACCTTCCCGGTCGTGCACGACGAGGCCGCCGAAACGGGGACGGCCGAGACGATCGTCATGCTCCGCGACGTCACGGCCGCCCGGCAGAGCCAGGCGATCCGCGACACGTTCATCGGCGTGCTCTCGCACGAGCTCCGGACGCCGGTGACGACGATCTTTGCCGGTTCGAAGGTCCTCGCGCGCGAGGGCGACGAGCTGCCCGAGGCGACCCGGCGCGACATCTTCGCCGACATCGTCGTCGAGTCTGAGCGCCTGCACCGGCTCGTCGAGGACGTCATCGCGATGACCCGGTTCGGCGAGGACGAGGGCGACGTCGGAACCGAGCCCGTGTTGCTCCAGCGCATCCTGCCGACCGTGGTCCGGTCCGAGCAGCCGCGCTGGCCCGGCGTCACCTTCGAGCTGGACCTCGAATCCGGCCTGCCCACCGCGATCGCCGACCCGACCTACGTCGAGCAGGTGGTCCGGAACCTGCTGTCGAACGCGGCGAAGTACGGCGGCAGCGGGACGACGGTCCGCCTCGGCGCAACGGCCGATGACGAGGAGATCACCGTCTCGGTCAGCGATGACGGGCCGGGCTTCCCGGCCAACGAGGCCGAACGAATCTTCGACCTCTTCTTCCGTTCGGCACGGACCTCGACGGTCGCCGCCGGCGCCGGGATCGGCCTGTTCGTCTGCGCCCGGCTCGTCCGGGCGATGGGCGGTCGGATCTGGGCGACGCCTCGTGCCGAGGCAGGCGCCGAGTTCTCCTTCACGCTTCGCGTGATGGGCGAGGAGGAGTAACCGCGGTACCGGCGGCGCTACCGGCCCCTGTCGATCACGGCCCTGGCATCCCGGCTAGATCCAGCGGCGCCAGCGGGCGATCACGAGGATCACCGTCGCGAAGATGAACATCGCGCCGATGACCAACCAGAAGTTGTCGGGCTGGTCGAAGAACGGAAGCTGGAAGTTCATGCCCATGACGCCGGCGAGGACGACGCCGGGCAGGACGATCGCAGACAGGATCGTCAGGATCTTCATCACGTCGTTCGAGCGCTGCGCGGCCTGTCCCAGGTAGATGTCGAACGAGCCGACGAGCAGCTCGCGCGACTTCTCGATCGCGTCGATCGCCCGCTCCAGCCGCTCGAGCGTCCCGGGCCAGGCCCGGACGACGTCCTCGTGGACCTCGAAGTCGGGGCGGACGAGCGGGCCGAGCGCCTCGCGATTGGGTGTCAGGGCCCGCCGGACGACCGCGATCTGGCGGCGGATCGCGACGACCCTGGGCAGGAACTGCTCGCTCTCGACGGCCCGCAGCGCCGCATGGTCGAGTGCTTCGATCCGGCGATCGATCTCGTCGATCTCGCGGAAGTAGCCGGCGAGAACCGAGTCGATCAGGCCGGTCATGAAGGCGCCGGCGTCGAGCTGTCCGAGGACGTTCTCCTCACGAAGCTCGTGGTCGAAGTCGTCGATGGCCCCCAGCGGCCCGTCGTGGACGGTCACGACGAGATTGCGACCGACGATCACGTCGAGCTTGCGCCTCGAGACCTTGTCGTCCTCGCGCTCGAGGGCCCCGAGCGTGACGACGATCCGGTCCGGGAACCGGAGGAGTCGAGAGCGCCGGCCGTCGGTGCGGAGCTGGTCGATGATCCGGTCCTCGAGCTCGAGGGCACTGCCCAGACGGGCGAGCGCATCGTCGGATCGTTCGTCGAGGTCGACCCACAGGAGGCGCCGGTCGCTGACCTGGCCGACGGCCTCGTGGGTCAGCTCGATCTCTCGATCCTCGCCGCGCGCGTCGTATAACCGCGCGCGAACCGTCATCGAACGAACGCGAGGATCCCCGCGGCAACGAGCGCGACGACGGCCAGGGCGTATTCGATCAGTCGCATCGATGGTTCGTCGCCGGCCGCCTCGTCGGCGGCCGTGGGCTGGCGGATCATGGGACTCCAGTTTGCAGTGCTGTGTCGAATTGATCGGCGCCGCGCCGGTGTGGAGGTGCGACGCCGATGCGCGGAGGATGGGGCGGCGGCGCTGCCATTCGCACCCGGTCAGCCGCCCCGCGGCGTATCACGCTGCTTTCACGAGGGCAGCGCGGGCGGGCCTCGAGCGGGCGTTACCGCGGCGAGGCGGGCCCGCCACGTGCGAGAACCCTGCAACGCCGCCACCCCTTGGCCGTTGTGTGCGCGTTGTCAACGCCTCCCTATGGTCTCCCCCGGTCCAACGGACCCCATCCCAGGAAGCGCCGGCGAGCCGTCGGCGGATCTCACCGGAGGAACCAATGCTGAAGCGAACTCTGCTCGCCATCGCCCTGATGGCGGCGCTCGCGGCGTGCAACACGCCGGGCGCCACGACCGCGCCGAGCATCGACACGAGCAGCCCGGCACCGATCGATTCGGGCCTCGAGAGCATGCCGAGCGACTCGGGCCTCGAGAGCATGGAGCCGAGCGAGGAGCCCTCGGCCTCCTGATCTCGCCGAACGCACAGAACGACCCCGGGCAGCGTGCCCGGGGTCGTTTTCATCTGGTGCGGTTGGAGCATTCGAGAGGACGGCTGAGCCGTCCTCTCGCAGATGCGGCGCCGGGTGGTTGCTTCTGGGTCCTTCCCCGGCGCCGCATCGCTCGGCGCACATCGTCTCCCGCGATCGCGCCGGTCCCCTACGACGGTCCCCGCCGCTGACTCAGGACCCCCAGATCCCTCCGCGGCAGGGCCACCGCCAGTGTCGGGATGGGACATGTCGAGCGCGTGTCGCTCCGGCGCGAAACGTTACACGCGCATCGCACACGGGTTGAGGTGCGCGGGGCGCCACGAGTGCCGGCGCTAGCCGACCAGGCGGCCGTTCTCGACGATCACCCGTAGGAAGACGAGATGCTCGACCTGGCGAACCGTCCAGCCGCCCCGCACCGCCGGCAGGCCGCTCAACCGCCCGGCGAGCGTTGCGGCCTCGGCCGGTGTGAGGCCGCACATCTGCAGCCGCCGGGCCGTCGCGGCGATCGGCGGGTTCTGCCATTCGGTCTCGTGGTCATGGATCGGGTCCAGTGCCAGGACGCCGCTGTCCATCGCCATCTCGGTGCTCTCCCTGTCGGCCGGTTCCGGGAGCTGGCTCCGGGAGCTCGGCGGGCCCATCCTGCTGCGGGCCGAACCTACGGGGCCATACCGGCCGGGGCGCCTCCTCGTTGCAGCCCGCTTGCACGCCCCGATCCGCAATGTCCATGCGACGGACCACCCCTCCGGTAGCGCCTCCGCGCAGAGCGGCTGCACCGAACCGTGGTCGCGGACTCCGTCGCCCTGGCGCTCCGAGGCGTCCGCCCGGATCGGTGAGCCGGGGCCTCGGGACGGCGCCGGAGAGGCACGCGCCGACCCGGGCCGGACGCTGTCAGATCGTTGATACGCGAAAGGCGCGGGCCGTAGCCGGAAGGAACCGCGCCCTCGGCGAGAGTGGCGCTACACCCGCCCAGTGGTGAGTTCCAACAAAGGGATGGAGGTTTCTTCATGAGCATCATTGCGTGGATCGTGCTCGGCGCGATTGCCGGCTACCTCGCCGGATTCCTCGTCAAGGGTGACGAGGGCCTGGGGATCATCGGGCACATCGTGCTCGGCATCGTCGGCGCGCTCGTCGGCGGCTTCCTCGCCGGCGTCCTCTTCAACACGAACCCGATCGACGGCCCGCTCGATATCAGCTCGATCGTCGTCGCTACGATCGGCGCGATCGTCACGGTCGTCGTCGTGAGCGCGGTGACCGGCCGCTCCCGGTCGGGTCGCGGCGCGATCTGACCGAGGGCCGGGTAACCGGCCTCTCAGCCCAGACGAACGCCCACCGGTCCACCGGTGGGCGTTCCGATTCATGGCCCGCCCGTGGGCGGGTCCGGAGTCGATCAGGAATCCCATCAAGGAGAACCATCAGATGTCCGAGATCGTCGAGACCGTCGAGGTCGACGTGCCGGTACGCACGGCGTACAACCAGTGGACCCAGTTCGAGTCGTTTCCCCAGTTCATGGAGGGCGTCGAACGCGTCGAACAGCTCGACGACACGACGCTCCGCTGGCACGCGGAAGTCGCGGGCAGGGACAAGACGTGGACCGCCCGGATCACCGAACAGGAGCCGGACCAGCGAATCGCCTGGACGTCGACCGAAGGCGCCCGGAACGCCGGCGTCGTCACGTTCCACCGCCTCGGCGAGGACCGGACGCGCGTCACGCTCCAGCTCGACGTCGAGCCGGAGGGCGCGGTCGAGAACGTCGGCGATGCCCTGGGCTTCGTCGCCCGGCGAGCCAAGGGCGACATGGAGCGGTTCAAGGAGTTCATCGAGCGGCGCGGCAGCGAGACCGGAGCCTGGCGGGGTACGGTCGATCAGACGAGCGTCGACTGAGTCCGACCCCGGGTCGTGGGCCGTTGCCATTCCGCAGGTCGCGGGCCCGCCGGCGCGGCGCGGGCCCGTCGGACCCCGACTGCCGTTCGGCTGCAAGGGGCCGTCGGCGTGCTGGCGGTCCGCCACAGGCCCCTGCCGGGTACGCTCCGACCATGACTTCGATCTACGTCCATCCCTCGGCGGTCGGACTGCCAGATGCCGCCGCTCAGCTCATCCACCTCGTGGACTCCGGCCACGAGGTCGTTCTTCTCGGCGAGGTGCCGCCGATCGTCTCGGACGCGATGCCCCGCCTGCGGCGAGCCGACGCGGTCCCCGCGGAGGTCGCCCCGGGCTCGTGGCTCGTCACGGCCGACGCGGCGACCTGCGGCGAGCGACAGGCCGGCCTGCGAACCCTCCTGATCGGACCCCGGGCGGCTCCGTCGCCGCGGCCCGGGCGGCGTTGTGACGTGGAGGCCCGGGACCTGGCTGCCGCGGTCCTCGAGATCCTCGGTCGCGACGTCATGGGCTGACTCCCGGGCCGGACCCTGAGCCGTCACGCGTGCCGGGGAGTCCCGCCTCGCCGGGCCCGCCCCGCCGGCCGGAGTCAGGCCACCTCGGGCGCCATGCGCCTGCAACCTCACCGGCCGTCGCAGTGACGTCCGCGAGACAGCCGGCCCAACACACTGACCGCGGGCTCCCGACCACTGGGGGTCCGGGAGCCCTTTCAACGTAATTGGGGCCCCGGGTCCTCCCGTCGGGGGCCCGATTCGTTGAGTCCGGGCCGAGGCAGCGGAGGAGCCGCGACACAACCGGCACGCGCCTCCGGACGACGGCCCTGGTGGCCCTCCGGCTACGTCTCGTTATGCCGTTGTAATGTCCGCCCGGCCAACGGAGAGGCTGACGTGCCCGATCCGGCCCGTAAGGTAGCGGCGTTCGCGGAGTTCCAGACCGTCGCCCGCGGGCCATGAATGCTTATCCTCGAGTGGGGGCGCTTGTGACGGGGCGCTCTCACCCCGATCCTCGCGGACGCCCGGAGCCCCCTCCTCCGGGCGTTCCGCGCTTTCCGGGCCCGCTCGCCGGCGGCTTCCGAGTACCCCGTCGCCGCTGCTCGCTCGCCCGTTCGTCCGGCTGGCGGACCATCTGACGGAGGAACCGGCCCCCACAGCCCGGTCGCCGCGTCTCGCCGCCCGTTGGTCCGGCAGGCGGACCAAGGGACGACGGGGGTGGGCGGCAACACCCCTTTCGAGCACTTCGTCGGCCGTTCGGTCCCGCTGGCGGACCATCTGACGGAGGAATGGCCCGACCGGCAACGTGACCGCGTCTCCCCCGCCGGTTGGTCCGGCTGGCGGACCAGGGGACGGCGGGGGCGGGCGGCAACGGCATCGCGCCGCCTTACAGTGCGCGCGGCTACTGCGCGTGGCCCTCGGCGCGGTTCGCCCGGGACGGGCCGCCGTCGCGGTAGACATGCCAGGTGGGCTCGGCGTCGTCGAAGGCCGCGATCGGGTCCCTCGAGCGGATCCGAATCTCCGGGTAGCGGTCGCGGAGTGCGTCGATCGTCGCGCCGATCAGCTCTGCCTCGTCGGAGCCGGCGGGATTCAGCTGGGCGAGGGCCGCACGGACGTCCGCCTCGAAGGCGGCGTCGTCCCGCGGATAGCAGATGAGCCGCAGCTCGTCCCGCACGTTCACCCCTCGTCGAAGCGTGCCAGCCGTTCCCTTGCGTCTGTCGTGGCCGAAGCGAACGCCAAGGCCGCGTGGGATGACTCTGTCAGTCAACGCCTGCAACGTCAACCGCGACTGGACGCACGAAACGGACGCGACCCCGGCCGGAGTCGCGTCCTCCGTGCGGCGTGGGCGGGCCCGAAGCCTGGTCGGGCCGGGCAGGGTCAGGCGGAGCGGCGGCTCGCCTGGCTCATCGCGGGGCGGGAGCCGCTATAGCGATCGAGGAGCGTGAAGCCCATCGCGGTGGCCGGGATGAGCGCGATCGCCACGAGGATGCGCGGCGCCCCGCCGATGAGCATCCCGATCGCGAGGCCGATCGACAGCGAGGTCCCGACGGCGAGCATCTCGTCGGAGCCCGCCTCCATGCGTCGTGCCGCCTCCTCGACCGCGCCGCGGGTCGATGCCGCAGCGTCGGGCAGCCGCGAGGCGACCGCTCCGGCACGTCCGGCCACTTCGTTGGCCATGTCCTTGGTCGCCGCGCCGAGATCGCGCTCGGCGGACGCCGCCGAGCCCGAACCGGCCCTGGTCGTGGTCTGGTTCGCCATGTTCCATCCTCCTGGTGGCAGTCGTGGCTCGAACCGTAGGGGGCCGGACGGCGCGGCTGTTCCCGCAGTCGTCGGTTCGCGCTTGCAGGCGCATCACAGCCTTACGACTGCAAGCGCGCTGACACCATCCGGGCGGTCGCTTGTTCCCGGCCCGCAACTCGCCGCACGTACTGTCAGGAGGCGGGGAACGTGGGAGTCCCCTGAAGGGAGATCAACCGACATGGGTATCGAAGACGCCAAGGTCGACGCGAAGCGCACGATGCGCGAGGCGGACGAGAAGGCCAAGGAGACGTGGCGCCGCGCCGACGGCGAGGAGAGCGTCTCGGACAAGGTCGCCAACCTCGGCGACGACATTCGCAACGAGCTCGGCAACGCCGGCGACGAGGTTCGTCGGCGGGCGGACGACCTCCACGAGGACGTCGAGGACCGCCCCGTCTGAGGTTCGGTTCACGCCGCCACTTCACGCCGCCCGCCGACAGGCGGGCGGCGTTCGTTCATGCCGGATCGAGGGGATCGACCGACCCGACCGTCAGGCCCGGATGCGCAGCTCTCGCGGCGTCTCGTTGTCGAGCGCCTCGCCGCACCAGGCGCAGACCGGCCAGTCGAGCCCGACCGTGGCGCCGCAGCCGTGGCAGCGGTGGCCCAGCGGCCGCCTGCACGTCGGACACAGCAGCCAGGTCTCGTCGACCGGCCGGCGGCATTCCGGGCAGCGTGGCGCCGACGCCTCGGCCTGGAGTGCCTGGTCCCGGAGCGACGAGAGGCGCCGCTCGGAGATGAACTCATCGGGTCGGATCACCCGATGGACGATGATCGCGAACGGGAAGAGCATCGGAGATGCAAGGATCACGATGGCGGCGCTCGCGTACGGGGCGATGGGGTTTCCCGTCCGGCGGCGCATGTCGACGAACGCCCAGAGCGCACTCGCGAGCCAGACGACGACGACGTACGCGCCGACGAAGAGCGTCAGCGCCGAAACGAACGGGCTGCCGAAGAATCCGGCGATCGCGTCCCCGATCGCGCCGGTGATCTCATCCATCGGCTGTCGTCATCATCGAACGGGTTTCACGGGCGCGAGCTCCCCGGATGGTTGACCTCCCCGCGCAGCCAGCCGAACCGGCACACGCGGCGAGGTCCAGTTCACTCGACATTTCGTGGCGCGCGGCACACCGCCGGCGCCGGGCGCGGTGACAGCGACGTTGCACGGCACCGCGCTCGAGGCGCCGGCGCCACGGACGCACGGCGGGACTCCTGCGATGCAGGCGCAAGGCAGGCCGCGGGCCGGGACGCCCGGATCGCAGGGCCGACGACCGATGCTGGCGCGGGAGAGGAAAAGGAGAGGAATTCAGCGCATGCACCGGCCGATCTCCGAAGAGCAGACTCGACGGCCCAACCTGCGCCTGGCGCCGCGGTCGGCCGCCGCACCAGCCGATCGGCCGTCGGGCCGGGCGGAGCTGCGGGCGGTCATCGACGCCATGCCCGAGGCCGTCGTCGTCCTCGACGGCTCCGACTCCGTACGGCTGACGAACCAGGCGGCCGACCGGCTGTTCCTCGGACGGCCGCCGAAGGATCGCACCGAGCTGCTGGCCCGCTTCCAGGAGGTTCCCGGCGCCAGCGCCCCCAGCGAATCGGTGACGCTGCGACCGCGTCACCTCCCGAGCCGCTGGTACGAGCTGCGGTCGGTCGCCATCGAGCGCCCGCAGGACGCGGCCGAGGGCGTCGAGGCTCCGACGAATGGCCCGGCCGTTGGCGAGACGGCAGACGCTGCCGGGGCGGAAGGCGACGACGCGCCGGACGGCGCGCCCGAGGGCCGGATCGTCATCCTCCGCGACGTCACCCGGACCCGCGAGGAGCGCGAAGAGCGCAACGCCTTCCTGTCGATCCTGTCCCACGAGCTGCGGACGCCGATTACGACGATCTACGCCGGCAGCCGCGTCCTGGCCCGTCGGCCGAACGGGAACCACCAGGCATCCCAGGAGATCGCCGCGGACATCAGCGCCGAGGCTGCCCACCTGTACGACGTCGTCGAGGACCTGCTCGTCCTGGCCCGAGCGGAGCGGGGCGTCCTCGAGCTCGCCGAGGAGCCGGTCCACCTCCAACGCGTCGCCGAGAGCGCGATCCGCATCGTCGCCGGCCGGACACCCGAGCTGCGGATCCTCTTCGACGGCGCGACCGACCCGCCGGCTGTCCGGGGGGACGCCGTCTACGTGGAGCAGGTCGTCCGCAACATGCTGACGGCGGCCATCCGGGGGAGCCGGCCCACGTCCCCGATCACGATCAGGCTCGAAGCGGGCGCCAACGAGGTCGCGCTGACCGTCCTCGACCGGGGAGCCGCCCTGACCGACCTGGAGCTCGAATCGATGTTCACCCTCACGGAGGACCGCACCGACCTGCGGCGATCGGGAGCCGGCATCGGGCCGTTCGTCTGTCGCCGGCTCGTGGAGGCCATGCACGGGCGGATCTGGGTGCGGCGCCACGAGGACAGCGGCGCCGCGTGGGGCTTCGCCCTGCCCCGGTATACCGTCGACTGAGGCCGAGCCGGCTCGGCGCCCGGCGGCGCGAGATCGACCGGCTCAGCGGCGACGGCGGTCGGCGAGGGCCAGGACCACGTCCGCGGCCACCAGGGCGATTGCGGCGACCGCACCCGCCGCGGAGAGCCAGCCGGGCAGCGGCTCCGCCGATGGCGACCGCCGCGGACCGCCGATCGCGCCACCGCTCGTGACCCTGCCGTGGGCGGCCGAGGGTTTCGCCCCCGGGAACGCGCCGCCCGGCCGGGCGCCCGCCAGCAGGTCGCGCTCGACCTGGAGTCGCTCGCGATAGAGCACCTCCCACTCCTCGTGGGGCACGACGAGTGCCGCGAGGGCCTCGTCGATCGACGCCAGCTCCGTTGCCGCGTCGCGCGTCCCGGACGGCGCATCGGCCCGATCGCCGGGCGTCGCGCCGGGCCGTGCGGCGCCGCTCAGGCGTTCCAGTCGAGCCTCGATCTCCTGGGCCTCGGCCGAGGTCGTCAGCCAGGCGGCGGTCGCGACGAGCCGGCTGGCGATCGCCGCCCGGGCCCGCGCCACGCGGAGCTTGCCGCCGGAAATCGCGATGTCCGAAGGGTAGAGCCCGACCTCGAGTCCCTCGCCCCGGAGCTGCACGAGGTCGCTCGGGACGAGCGACCTGATGCCGGCTCCGGCGATCGCCCCGAGAAGGCGGCCTGGGGCCGACAGGACGAACGGTGCCTTCCTCGGCTCCACGGCGAGCCCGGCGTCGTCGAGCGCCCGCTCGACGTCGGCCAGGACCGTCTCGTAGCCACCCGGCCGGACGACGATCGGGATGTGGGCGTCGGTCCAACGCAGCGCCAGGTGGTGAACGAAGCGGACGATGCCGATGCCCGCGAGCAGGACGAGGGTGACCGCAAGCGCGGCGCTCAGCGGGTACCCTCGCAGGACCTGCCGGACGAGCTCGAGGCCCTTCGGGCGGCTCGCCGGCTCGACCACGAAGATCGTGGCCGTGCCGACGACGGCCGGCACGAACAGGGCCCCGATGAGCATCGCGAGGCGCAGCCAGCTCTCCTGGATGAGGCCCGGCGCCGGGACGGCCGCGACGAGAAAGGCGCCGACGTACGGGAGGACCACACCGACCACGAGGGCCGCCCAGACGACCGACCCGAACGTGACGATCGCGAGGACGATCTGACGGTCCTCCGGCACGCGGCCGAAGAGGAGCGTGGACGCCCAGCCGAGGGTCGTCGTGAGAATCTTGCCGGCGAAGCGGCCGATGAGCCCGACGAGGCCCGCCAGGATCGCCATCAGCCGGCCCGGACAGCGCGAGTCGCGTCCTCGCGCAGGTGGCGCCGGAGCAGGGCGATGACCGCCCGCTCCTCGGATGGCGTCGTGCCGGCCGGCGGCGTCTCGGACTCCTCGGCCGCCTCGACGAGGGCGCCGCGGAGCCGGCCGTCGAGGTACGCCTCGACGACGACGGGGTGGACGTACGAGCTGCGGCACACGGCCGGCGTGTTCCCGAGCCGCCCCGCGGTCTCGCGGATGGCCTCGACCACGTTGCGCCTGGCCTGGCCGTCCGTTGCGGGCGTCTCGAGGGCCCGCAGGGCGCGGTACGCGAGGACCGTCCCGGCCCACGTCCGGAAGTCCTTGGCCGTGACGTCGGGGGCGATCTCGCGGAGGTACTCGTTCACGTCGTCGGACCGGACGTCGACGATCTCGCCGTCGTCGCCGACGTACTGGAAGAGCTCCTGGCCGGGCAGGTCGCGACATCGCCGGACGACGGCCGCCAGCCGCCGGTCGCGCAGGCCGACCTCGGTCTCGCGGCCCGACTTGGCACGAAACCGAAAGCGGATGCGAGCGGCGCCGACCGTCGCGTGACGATCGCGGAGCGTGGTGAGCCCGAAGGAGCGGTTCAGGCGGGCGTATTCGTCGTTGCCGACCCGGATCAGCGTGAGCTCGAGGAGGCGGACGACCGCGGCCAGCACCTTCTCGCGCGGCAGGCCGGGCTTTGCGAGGTCCGCGTCGACCCGCTTGCGGATCGCCGGAAGGGCCCGGGCGAAGGCGACGAGCCGCTCGTACTTGGCGGCCTCGCGCCGGTGGCGATACGCCTCGTGATAGCGGTACTGCTTGCGGCCGCGTGCGTCCCGGCCCGTCGCCTGGAGGTGGCCGTTCGGGTCCGGGCAGATCCACACGCCCGTCCAGGCTGGCGGGATGGCCAGCCTGCGGATTCGGGCGAGGGTCTCGCGGTCGCGGATCGTCCGGCCGTCCGGGTCGCGGTACGAGAATCCGCGGCCGGATCGCCGCCGGCTGATGCCGGGCCGCCGATCGGTCGAATGGCGAAGCTTCGGTGACGGGGCGGGCTCGGCCGCCGGAGTCCTGCTCACGCGCGGAGCATGGGGCCGCGGCCGTGTCGGCGGAGTGGGCCGGGCGGCGCCACGAGTCGCACCTGCCTTGCAGCGAGCCGAGTCGCGTCGACCTCAGTCCGTCACGCGCGCGTAGCGCGAACCGGCGGCGGTGAGCGATCGGAAGCGATGCCGGCCCCCGGATACTGCGCCGGCCGGGCACCCAGAGCCCGACCGGGAGGCGGCCACCGTCAGCGGCCCACAGGAGTTCCCATGAGCGACGTGCGCCCCGGTGAAGGCGGTGACCAGCCGGCGGCCCGAGCGGCTGCCGCGCCCGACGTGTCCGCTGCCGGGGAGGGAGTGGCGGGGGGACATCCTGCGGCCACCGAACCGGCCCCTGCCGCCGGCCGCGACGGCGCCGTTGCGGTCGATGAAACACGTCCGGCTGAGCCGGCGGAGATCCACGAACCGGCCGCCACCGCCACGGCTGATGCGACCGCGGCGCCGGCCGACGTCGTCGTCTCGATGCGCGGCGTCTCCCGCGCCTTCGGCGATCGGGTAGTCGTCCGCGACATCGACCTCGAGGTCCGGGAGGGGACGATCCTCGGCGTCATCGGCCCGTCCGGTTCCGGCAAGACGACCACGATCCGGATGGTGACGGGCGCGCTCGTCCCGACGAAAGGCGACGTCACTGTCCTCGGCGAGCGGCCGGTCCGCTTCCACCGCTCGACCCGCGAGCGGATCGGCTACATGCCCCAGCTCTTCACGCTCTACCAGGACCTGAGCGCCCGGGAGAACGTCGACTTCGTCGCAAGCATGTTCGGGCTGCTCTGGCCCCGGCGCCGGCGCCGGACGAAGGCGGTCCTTAAGCTGCTCGAGCTGTGGGATGCCCGAGATCGGCGGGCGAGCGCGATGTCGGGCGGCATGCAGCGTCGGCTCGAGCTCGCATGCGCCCTCGTCCACGAGCCGACGCTCCTGATCCTCGACGAACCCACCGCCGGCATCGACCCGCTCCTGCGGGTCACGATCTGGGAAGAACTCCACCGTCTGCGCGACGCCGGCCGGACGCTCCTCATCACGACCCAGCTCGTCAGCGAGGCCGAGGAGTGCGACGTCGTCGCCCTCATCGCCCACGGCCGGCTCATCGCGATGGCTCCGCCGGCCGAGCTCCGCCACGAGGCCTTCGGCGGCGACGTCATCGAGGTCGAGACGACCCGCGTCGTCGACGGCTCGGCGATCGAGAACGTGCCCGGCGTCATTGCGGTCCGCCAGCTCGGCCCCCGCGAGGTCCGCGCGACCGTCCGGGACGCTGCAACCGTCCTGCCGCTGGTGGTCGACGCGATCGGCGAGACCGGCGTCGAGGTCGCGTCCGCGCAGGAGATCCGGCCGAGCTTCGACGAGGTGTTCGCGGCGCTCGTCGAGCGATCCGCGGCGGAGCTCGAGGCGAACGGCGAGACCGAGGAGCACGCCGCGTGAGGATCCTCAAGACGGTCACCCGGGTCCTCGCATTCGTCGGCAAGGAGCTCGTCGAGGTCGTCCGCCGACCAGGCGCGATGCTCAGCCTCATCCTTGGTCCGTTCCTCATCATGGCGATCTTCGGCGTCGGGTACAGCGGCTACCGGCGCCCGCTCGCGACCGTGATTGTCGTGCCCCCCGATTCAGGCCTGCCCACCGATGTGGGCTCGTACTCGGAGATCTCCGGCACCGGACTCGACATCATCGAGGTCACGACCGACGAGGCGGCGGCCGACACCCGCCTGCGCGCGCAAGACATCGACGTCGTCCTCGTGGCCCCGGCCGACCTCGAAGCGCGCTTCCGGGCCGGCGAGCAGTCGGTCATCGGCGTCCGGGTCAACGTCGTCGACCCTGTCGAGCAGAACTACACCGTGTTCCTCGCCCGGGCCCTCGAACGAGAGGTGAACCGGATCATCATCGAACGGATCGCCGAAGAGGGCCAGACATATGCCCTCGGCGCCGGCGCCGAGGAGGCCTCGGAGATCCCTCCGGAGGTCGTCGCCGCGCCGACCCGCGCCGACGTCCAGAACACGGCCCCATCCCAGCCCGGCGTCGTCCAGTTCTTCGGCGCCGCCGTCCTGGCCCTCATCCTCCAGCACATGGCGGTGACGCTCATCGCCCTCTCGGTCGTGCGTGAACGGACGACCGGCATGTTCGAGCTGTTCCGCGTGTCGCCGATCAC
Source organism: Candidatus Limnocylindrales bacterium (assembly GCA_035709325.1). GTDB lineage: Bacteria > Chloroflexota > Limnocylindria > Limnocylindrales > CSP1-4 > CF-46. Next base: position 13,738 of record DASTEU010000179.1, read on the forward strand.
GACCCTCGAGGTGATCCTCGGCAAGGTGCTGGCGTTCGGCATCCTGACCGCCGCGATCGCGATCCTGACGCTTGCCCTCCTCGTCGGGGTGTTCGGCGTGCCGATGCTCGGCGAACCGGCGCTGCTGGCCGGGATCGTCGCGTTGTTCGTCCTCGCCTCGCTCGGGCTCGGGCTGGTCGTGGCCGGCCTGTCCGACTCCGAGCGGCAGGCGGTCCAGCTCTCCCTGATCTTCCTGCTCGCGTCGGTGTTCTTCTCGGGC
>DASTEU010000180.1:0-4595 GCA_035709325.1 Candidatus Limnocylindrales bacterium
GTGCAGGTCGATCACGATGAAGTCGTTCCCCCGGCGGGAGGCCGAGATCGCCCGGCCGAGGCGTTCCGGGTCGAGGACCTCGGTGTTGAGCGGGGACGAGGTCAGCGATACGACCGACAGGCCCGTCGGATGCGGTGCGGCGATCTCGGCCAGCGTCTCCGATGGTCCCCCTTCCGCCTCGTCGCGCCAGGAGTCGGCGACCGTTCGGACGTGCTCGAGCCCGAGCGACGTCGGGATGTGGCCGGTGACCGTGTCCGCGTCGATGAGCAGGACCCGCTGGTGCTGGCGGAGCTGGAGCGCCGACGCCAGGGTCGTCGCGACGGTCGTCTTGCCGACACCGCCCTTCGGGTTGAAGACGGCGATCACCGTCGCGCGCCGCTGCCAGTCGCCGATGTCGATGACGCCCGACTGGATCACCGGTCCGGAGCCGTCGTCGACCGTGACCGAGCGAATGCACATCGCCTCGACCCGCCAGCGGAGCGATTCGGCCGAATACGGCCGGGTGAAGTATTCGTCCTCGACCTCCGCCGAGGCGCCGGCCATCCGGTCGAGCGTCCGCGGCGAGAGGACCATCAGGGCCGGGATCCGGCGGCCCCCCTCGCGGAGAAGCGAGTAGTACTCGAGCGAGGTGTCGAAGTCGCGCTCGCCGTCGAGGATCGCGAGGGCGACGTCCCGGCGCCGGGCGAGGATCGCCTCGAGCTCGACGGGCTGGCTGATCGCCAGCGTCTCGAACCCGGCCGCGTGAAGCTCGGCGATGACGGCCGACTGCTCATCGGCTGGGAGGGCGACGACGATGGCCGGACGGGCCAAGCTGGTGACTCCTGACTGGGTGCCCGGTCGGGCGATGCGGCCTTAGTTCTCGGACTCGGGATCGTGGGCGGTGACGTTGAGGGTGCCCTCGCCGGAGGCGGTGACGCGGGCCTGGAAGCTGGGCATGCTCGGGATCACGTCACGCAGGACGACGTCGGGCGCGTGATGGACCGCGAAGAGGAACTCACCGTCGGGCCCCGACGACACGCCGACCGACGACACGCCGGCGAGACGGCCGAGATGGCGCTTGAAGCTGGCGATGCTGGCGACGCTGACGAGGCCGACGACGACGACCTGGGTCGTCTGCGTCTCCTGGCCGGTCGAGTTTTCCTCGTGTTTGCCGGGGAGCAGGTCGGCCAGCCGGGCGGCGAGCGCATCGTCGCCGATGACCGGGATCTCCTCGACAGGATCGGTGGCGTCGGCGCTCGCCGCCGCCTCTGCCTCGGCCGCGTCGAAGTCAGGAGCGTCGTCGGTCGTGGCCTCGCCTTCGGCAGTCTCTTCGGTCGCGACGTCCGCCTCGCCCTCGACGGGGGCGTCGGCTTCATCGTGCGGGCCGACGATCTCGATGGCTTCGGCCACGGCTTCGGCCCGGGCGGCGGCGTCCTCGGCCACCTCGGCGCTGGCGGCGGCTTCGGCAGCGGCCTGGATGGCGGCGAACGCGGCGTCCCGATCGAGCTCGACTTCGGGGTCGTCGTGCGCGTGGCCCGTCGGCTCGTCGGAGCCGGTCGAGAATTCGGCGGTGTCGGCGGCCTCTTCGGTGACGTCGGCCGAAGCGGCCGCATCGAGGATCTCGTCGCCGGCGTCGGCGTCGGCGTGCCCTTCGCCGGCGTCCGCGTACGGGTCGGCGTCGACCGGTTCGGCGACCTCGACGGTGGCGGCATGGGTCCGAGCCGCAAGGGCCTCGAGCGTGCTCTCGGTCGACATCTCCTCGAACGGCGGCGGCTCGGGCAGGCGCTCGGCCATCGTCGCGAAACGGGTCGGGTCGTCCTCGACGAGCAGGCGGGCGAAGAAGTCGGCCATCTCCTGCTCGAACGCGGCGACGCGTGCCTGGACGCCTTCGACCTCGCGCTCGATCAACGCGGTGTGTTCCTCGATCTCGCCCTCGAGCCGCGCCTTGCGGGCGCTGATCCGGCTCTCGGTCTCCTCGCGGATGCGGGCGATTTCGGCCTTCGACCACTCCCGTACCGCCGCGACGTCATCGTCGGCGGCCCGCCGGAGGTTCGCGGCCCCGGTGGCGGAGCGGTCGTGGATCTTCTCGACGTAGGTCTTGGCGTCGGCCTGGAACTGCGCGAGCGTAAGGGCCCGGGCCTCCTCGGCGGCCGCCTGCATCGCCCTCGTGAGATCGGCGAGGAACTTGCTCGGTCTTCGGACGGCCGCCGGAGCGGTGCCACCGAAGCCTGCGCTCGGCTCGGTCATCGTCGTGCCCTCAGTCTCGGCCGCGGGGGTTTCACCGACTTCCGAGGCGGCCGGGGCGTCCCCGGGGTGGCTCGCGGCGTGGTCAGGCCAGCCCGAATCGGGAGTCGCGCCGAACTCGGCGTGGTCGGTCTCGGTCGAGTCGGAAGTCCGTTCGGAGCTCCAGGGGAGCCGGAATCCGGCGCGGGAGTCGGTCTGGGCCATTGGTGCGGTGCCTCTCCACTGACGGCTCGAGGGGTTCAGGGCGTGGGCGCATTCTGGTCGGGAGGGTGGGTGCGGTGGAGTCCGCTAGAGGTACCGGCGTCCGGGTCCAGTGGTACGGGGGTGGGGGGAGCGGTGACCGGCGGCACCACGACGTCCGGGCGGTCGAGGCCGCGTCGATTCCCGCCGGGCGGGCGGAACGGCCCAGGTTGATCGCCGGGCGGCGTGGCGCTCCCGGCGGCCGGGATTCGTGTGCGGAATCCGGGTCGCTGCTGCCGATCCGGACGGCGGTCGCGTCCTCGCATGGCCGATCTCGTTCCATCCACCCGCCGAGCGGGAATCGCCGCATCCGTCACCACCGTTTCACGGCGGACGGCCTCGTTCTCGCAGGGCCCGAGAAGGCGAGGAGCGGCCTCCCTCCGCGCTCGATGTGAACGTGGGCGAGAATCCCGGGGTCACGCTGCCGGGGTTAACGGCGGTCCGCGGGTACGATAGGACGGTGATCGTCCCGCTCGAACCCGACCGCCCGCTCGACCTCCTCGGTCGGCCGCTCCACGACCTGCGGATCTCGGTCACCGATCGCTGCAACTTCCGCTGTACCTACTGCATGCCGAAGGAGATCTTCGGGCCCGACTTCGCATTCCTGCCGCGATCGGAGGTCCTGAGCTTCGAGGAGATCGAGCGGCTCACCCGCGTTTTCGTCGGTCTCGGAGTCGAGAAGCTCCGGATCACGGGCGGCGAGCCGCTCGTCCGGCGCGACCTGCCGGTGCTGATCGGCAAGCTGGCTGGACTCCGGCGGCCCGACGGCGGGCCGCTCGACCTGACCCTGACGACGAACGGCTCGGCGCTCCGCCGGCTCGCCGGCCCGCTCCGCGACGCGGGCCTGCAACGGGTGACGGTCAGCCTCGACTCGCTCGACGACGCGACCTTCGCGGCGATGAACGGCGTGGACTTCCCGGTCGCGAAGGTCCTCGACGGGATCGCCGCCGCCCAGGAGGCGGGCCTCGCGCCGGTCAAGATCAACATGGTCGTCCGCCGCGGGATCAACGAGACGAGCATCGTGCCGATGGCCCGCTGGGCCCGCGACACCGGCGTCATCCTGCGCCTCATCGAGTACATGGACGTCGGCCACACGAACGGCTGGCGCCTCGACGAGGTCGTGCCGGCGTCGGAGATCGTCGCCGCGATCGACACCGAGATGCCGCTCGAGCCTCTCCCCGCGCAGTATCGCGGCGAGGTCGCCAACCGCTGGCGTTACCGCGACGGCTCGGGCGAGGTCGGCATCATCGCCTCCGTGAGCCAGCCGTTCTGCGGCGACTGCACGCGCGCCCGCCTGTCGGCCGAGGGCAAGCTCTACACGTGTCTTTTCTCGGCGATCGGCCACGATTTGCGGGCGATCCTCCGGAGCGACGCGAGCGACGACGACCTGCGCCAGGCGATCGCCCGGGTCTGGCGGGTCCGTGACGACCGCTACTCGGACCTGCGGACCGAGGCGACCGCCGACCTGCCGCGGGTCGAGATGTTCGCGATCGGTGGCTGAGGGACTTATCCACGGGGCTGTCCACGTCCCGTCCACAGCCGTCGATAACTCGTGGATACTCTGAGGCGCCGTGCCAGGAACTTCGTGGATAAGCGCGTTGACCCGTCCGTCGCGCGCGCCGTACCGTAGGTCTTGCCCGAAGGGGCCGTCAGAGACCGGAGAAACCGAGATCACATCAAGGGCCTCCAGTCTGGACCGGTCGCTTCGGGCGCTTTTTTTGTCCGGGACCCTCGGCTCCGGCCGCGGGACGGGCGACCGCCCGACGGATTGCGACCGGCATCCCGGTGTCGGTACATCCGTCGGGCGTGCAACGCGGGCCTCGGACGTCTCCCCCGGGACGTGACCCGGAGGCCCGCACGCCCGTGACCCCGTTCGATTCGACTCCCGCCGACCCGGCGCGCCCGATCCCGCCAGCCGAGCAGCCGGCCAGGCTCGCCGCACTCGAGGCGGCCGTCCGGGCCCAGACCGACCGCGTGCCCGAGCTCGGCATCGTCCTCGGCTCGGGCCTGGGGGGACTCGCCGACGACCTCGAGGATCCGGTCGCGATCTCCTTCGCCGACATGCCGGGCTGGCCGGCGGCCACGGCGCCGGGCCATGTCGGGCGGCTGGTGCTGGGCCGCCTCGCCGGCCG
>DASTEU010000181.1:0-4725 GCA_035709325.1 Candidatus Limnocylindrales bacterium
CAGGACGCGATCTTCGCGCGGAAGGCATGGCTCGACGAGGGCAACAACCGCGACGTGGCCGTCCGCTTCCTGCGGGCCTCGTTCCGCGGCTGGATCTACTGCCGCGAAAACCAGGACGACTGCATCCAGTACACGACCGACGCCGGCTCACAGCTGGGCGCCGGCCACCAGCGCTGGATGATGAACGAGATCAACCCGCTCATCTGGCCGTCGCCGGCGGGCATCGGCGTGATGGATCCGGTCTTCTGGCAGCAGACGGTCCGGATCTCGAAGGACGCCGGGATCATCCAGAGCGATCCGTCCGTCGACGCATACACGACCGACCTCGCCGAGGAGGCGCTCGAAGGCATCACCGAGGACGCGATCGGCGAGGGCTTCGAGAAGGGCACGGTCGAGGTGACGCCCGGCGGCGACTGAGCGACCGACCCGCGCATGTTCGGAGCCGGCCCGTGGGCCGGCTCCGCTCTTTTCTTCGCCCGCGTGCCCGGTCCCCACGAGGCGCCGGGCCCCGCTTCGGTCCTTGGCCGGGGGACCGGGCCCTACCGCGTCGCGACCGTCTGGATCGTCAGGCCGAGCGCCGCCAACCGCAGGCTGGTCGCGCGCTATCCGGAGGTCTTCGCGAGCGCCTGTCCGGGCTCATCGCGGGCGTGGCTCCGGGCGCTCGCGGAGGGCGCATCGCCACCCGCCGCCGCGGGCCTCGTCTGGTGCGACCCGGGCGCCGGCCGGCTCACCGAGTGGCGACGGCGCCGGCCGGGCCGTCAGATCGGCGCCTCGATGACGAGGGGCTCGCCGAACTTCGTGAAGTCGTAGCGGACCGTCGCCTCGATCGTCTGGCTGGCGCCCTCCACCGTGCCGGCACCGGCGAACTCCAAGACGGCGGTGATCGGTACGCCGTCGTCGGTCACGTAGACGTCGAAGCCGACCGTGTCGAGGCGAAGCTCGGTGATCGAGGTGCCCGTGATCGTGCTCGTGTCGATCAGCGAGACGTCGTCGGTCCGGAAGTGATGGGCGAGCTGCCCGGCGGCGTTCACGATGCCGACCGCCTCGAGCCCCTCGACGTCGAGGTCGAGCAGCGGATTCGACGACGATGTGTCGGCCGGCAGGACGATCCAGTCCCGCTGCGCGATCCGACCGTAGGCCGTGCCGTCCACGACCACGATGTCCATATGGACCGACGTGCCGGCGCCCCGGACGTCGATCGTGCCCTTCTCATCACCGCCCGCGACGTCCGCGTTCACCTCCATGTCGAGGGTCAGGGACCCGATCGTCAGGAGCATGTCGGCCCGCATGTGGAAGCTCTGGTCCGTCTGGACGAAGGCCCGGAAGGCGTCGAGCGCCGCCGCGGCGTCGGGATCGGCTCCCGTGCCGCTCGACGCCGTGGGAGCGGCAGTCGAGGCCGACGAAGCGGGGGCGGCCGAGGGGACCGCCGAACCTTCCGCGGAACCCGCGGGCGACGCGCCGGCCGGCGCGGCAGGCGAACACGCGGCGGCGACGAAAAGGACGAGTCCGGCGGCGACGGAGGCGAGGAGGGCGGCGGGTCGGATCGTCGGCGGCGCCATGGGTCGGGCAAATCTATCAAAGGGCGGTCGGCCGAACGTCGGCGGCATGGTCCCGCCCGCCCGTCGCCGATCGTCCGGGTTGCGGCCGCCGCTATGCTGGGGGGCGATCCTCCGCCGCCAGGAGGAGCCGAGCCCGGCCGGATGCCCCAGCTTCCGCCCAGCCTTTCCGGGCCCTGCGGGCCCCTTCGGCCGACGCCCCGCCGCCGCCGCCGTTCCGTCGAGGTTCGACGGCCCCGGCCGCCGACAGGAGTCGAGATGCCCGCCCGCCTCCGCCGCTTCGTGGCCCTTCCGCTGTCGACCCTCGCCCTCGTCGCCTTCGTCGGCGTCGCGCCGGTCCAGACGTCAGCCGCCTCGTCGTTCACCTACGACACGTACTTCTCGAGCGCGTACGAACGCCAGATCGACAGCCGGACGTGTGTCGCCGCCTCGACGGCGATGATGATGAACATCCTCAACGGCCACGACCTGAACCTCAACCAGACGACGATCCTGCGCTACGCGCAGCCGCGCGACGCCCTCAACGACAGCGTCCAGCGCGGCACCGACCCGCTCGGCTGGGCCAAGGCGGCGACGTACTTCTCGCGTTACACGATCCGTCCGACCCAGTATCGGTGGGAGGCGTACGGCACGAAGTACGCGGCGCTCAAGCGGGCGGCGAAGGTCATCGCCGCCTACCGCAAGCCCGTCGGGCTGCTCGTGCAGCACGGTCGCCATGCCGTCGTGATGACCGGATTCACCGCCTCGCGCAACCCCAATCGCGGCGACTTCAAGCTGACGAACCTCTATTACAGCGACCCGCTCGGAGCGCGTCACGCGTACGTCACCACCTCGTGGACGCCGTTCAACACGTACCTCCAGCTCGACGCGACCCGAACCTACGACAAGGCCTGGTACGGCAAGTACGTGATCGTCGTCCCGACCAACTGAGGCCGCCCGGAAGCAGCGTGCCCCGCCCGGCGGATGCCGGGCGGGGCCGAAAGGACAGGCGTCGGGGCGCGGGGTCCTACGTCGTGACCGCCGCGGCCAGCCAACCCTGCTGCGGTTCGACCTGGCTGACGAGGTAGTCGCGCGAGGCCTCCACGAGGCGGCGCGGCCCGTCGAGCGAGGCGGCGAGCCGGAAGTCCTCCTTGAGGACCTTGCCGTCGACGAGCACGGTCTTCACGTTGGCCGTGTCCGCCGCACAGACGACCGCGCCGACCGGGTCGATGACCGGCGCGACGTTGACCGCCTTCGTGTCGATGATCACGATGTCGGCCTTCTTGCCGGGCGTGATCGAGCCGGCCCGATCGGCCACGCCGGCGACCATCGTGCCCTCGAGCGTCGCCCAGCGGAGGACCTTGCGGGAGTCGATGAGGTCCGGCGTCGGCGTGTTGCCGTCGAGGTCCTCGTCCCAGGCCGCCTGGTGCCGCCGCGCCCGCTCCGAAGCGAAGATCGCGTGCATCTGCGTGAACTGGTCTGACGAGGCGGTCGTCGCCACGTCGGACGAGAGCCCGACCGGGATTCCCATCTTCGAGGCGGTCGTCGCGGGCGCCCAGCCGTGGCCCATCTGCAACTCGATCTGCGGCGCGAGCGAGATGTTGCCGCCCGAGTCGCGGACCATCTCCCACTCGTCGTCGAGCAGGTGCGAGGCGTGGATGTATGTCGTGTTCGGGTAGAGCAGATCGAGCTCCTTGAGCGCCCGCAGCTGCATCTTCGTGTAGCCGAACCGGTCCATCGCCACGTGGACCGTGATGTTGATGCCGAGCTCCTTCGCGAGCTCCCATTCGTAGCGGACGATGTCGGGCTTGCAGAAGTTCGTGCCACGCGTCGCGAGCGCCATCGTGATGAGGCCCTGATCGTCGCTCAGGTACTGCGAGCGGACCCGGCGGGCCTCGTCGCCGTTGATCCGCTCGACGCTGCCGCCGTAGTCGGGGCCGAACCACCAGTCCTGGATCGAGGTGTTCGGGAAGCCGAAGGCGAAGACCGATCGCAGTCCGGCGTCCTGGAGGCCCTTGACGGCCGCGTCGGCGTGCTCGGGCGTGTTCATGATGTGGGACCAGTCGACGAGCGTCGTGATGCCCGCGTTGATGCACTCGAGTGCGCCCCACAGGTTCGCGGCGTAGACGTCCTCCGCCCGGTACTTCGGGGCGAACTGGTCGAGGATCGCTCCGAAATACGCGCCCAGCGTGTAATCCGGCGCGCACGTCCGGATCGAGGTCTCCCAGGTGTGGCGGTGGGTGTCGACGAAGCCGGGGATCACGATGTCGCCGTCCGCCTCGATGATCCGGGCGTCCGCGGCGCTCAGGCCCCGGCCGACCTCGGCGATGCGGTCGCCCTCGACGAGCACGTCGGCACCGGCGATCTCGCCGAGCTCGTCGTCCTGGCTCAGGACGATGCCGCCGCGGATGAGAATGCGATCGGTCACGGTGAAGTCCCTTTCTCCTCTGTGGCGCTTGGCTCGTTATGCTCCGCTGCTTTCGCCGCTTTGCTCCTCCTCGCCTCCTCCAGGCTTCGCACGAGAGGTTCGATCAGCTCTGGCTCTGCTCGCGCAGATGGCCGGCGACCGATGCGAAGTCGGCCGCGCCGCCGAACGCGTCCGACGCCGCCCGGACGACCTCGAGGTTCGTCTTCGCCTGGGGCATGGACACCCCGAGCGCCGCCGCCAGCGTCTCGATCAGGCGAAGGTCCTTCTCGGCCAGGTCCAGGGCGAACGCGGTCGGCGTCGCGTCGGGCTCGAGAAAGGCCGCCCGCTTGTAGCCCACGTACGGCGCCCCGACGGCGCTCTCGGCGATGACGCCGTAGGCCACCGAGCGGTCGATGCCGGCCGCCTCCGCGAGGACGAGGCCCTCGGCGAGCGCCTCGTTCAGCCCGAAGATCACGGTGTTGACGGCGAGCTTCATCGCCGCGCCGGAGCCGAGCGGCCCGACGTGGACGATCGCCTTCGCGAGCGGCTCGAGCGCCGGCCGGGCATGCTCGAGGTCCTCGGCCGCACCGCCGACCATCAGCGTCAGCTGGCCCGCCTCGGCGGTCGTGACGCTGCCCGACACCGGGGCGTCGAGGAGCCCGACGCCGGCCGACCGGGCCGCCGGTTCGAACGCCCGAAGCGTGTCGGGCGTGACCGTCGAGAGATCGGCGAGGACGGCGCCTCGGTCGGCGCCGGCGAGCAGGCCCTCCGCCCCGTCGTAGA
>DASTEU010000182.1:0-3656 GCA_035709325.1 Candidatus Limnocylindrales bacterium
GTACGTCAGCATCATCGTTCCCGAGATCGTCATCGCCCTGGCGACGCTCGTCTTCTTCGCGACGGCGTTCGACTTCATCAACCCGGTCCTGGCGGCGGCGTCCGACGGCGGGGCGGCGATCAAGCTCGGGTTCGGGCACGCCACGATCGTGGCGGCCCATGTCCTCTTCAACACGAGCCTCGTCCTGCTCCTCGTCCGGGCCCGCCTCTCGGGCATGGACCGGACCCACGTCGAGGCGAGCTACGATCTCTTCGCGACGCCGTGGCGGACGTTCGTCCAGATCACCCTGCCGCAGCTCCTGCCGGCGATCGTCGCGGGCTTCCTGCTCGCGTTCACCTTCAGCTTCGACGACTACGTCATCACGTCGTTCGTGTCGGGGCCGGGCTCGTCCACGCTGCCGCTCTATGTCTTCGGCCAGGTCAAACGCGGCGTGACCCCCGAAACGAACGCCGTCGCGGCGATGATCTTCGCGTTCACGATCGGGACGCTGCTGATCGGGCAGCTCATCCTGGCCCGGCACGCACGGCGGACCGGCTCGCGCGGCTCGGACGCGTCGGTCGCGGGGATGATCACCGAGGCCCGCTGAGCCTACGCGGCGCTGACCGGCTCGGGCTGCTTGATCCCGGCTTCGGACGCCAGCAGCGCCGCCTTGTCGGTGCGCTCCCACGGCAGGTCGAGGTCGGGGCGGCCGAAGTGGCCGTACGCGGCGGTCTGCCGGTAGATCGGGCGGCGCAGGTCGAGCGCGGCGATGATCGAGGCCGGCCGAAGGTCGAAGTGGCGCTCGACCAGCGCCTGGATCTCGGCATCGTCGATCCGGCCCGTGCCGAACGAGTCGACCGAGAAGCTGATCGGTCGGGCGATCCCGATGCCGTAGGCCACCTCGACCTCGAAGCGGTCGGCGAGGCCGGCCGCCACGACGTTCTTCGCGACCCATCTGGCGGCATAGGCGGCCGATCGGTCGACCTTCGTCGGATCCTTGCCCGAGAACGCTCCGCCGCCGTGGCGGGCCATCCCGCCGTAGCTGTCGACGATGATCTTGCGGCCGGTCAGGCCCGCGTCGCCCATCGGCCCACCGGTCACGAAGCGGCCGGTCGGGTTGACGTGCATGACCGGGTCGGTCGCTCGCAGATCGTGCGGGATCGTCGGCAGGATGACGGTCTCGACGACGTCACCGCGGAGCCGCTCGGCGCGGACGTCGGGATCGTGCTGGGCGGACACGACGACCGTCCGGACCCGCTTCGGGACGCCGCGCTCGTACTCGACCGTGACCTGGGTCTTGCCGTCGGGCCGGAGGTACGGCAGCTGGCCCGACTTGCGGACTTCGGCCAGGCGCCGGGCCATGCGATGGGCAAGGGCGATCGGGAGCGGCATGAGCTCGGGTGTCTCGCGGCAGGCGAACCCGAACATCATCCCCTGGTCGCCCGCGCCGAGTTCGTGGGGATGGGCATCCTCGCGAACCTCGAGGGCGGCGTCGACGCCGAGGGCGATGTCGGGCGACTGCTCCTTGATCGAGACGAGGGTCCCGCAGGTCAGGTAGTCGAAGCCGTAGTCGGCCTTCGTGTAGCCGATGTCGCGGACGGTGTCGCGGACGACCGCCTGGAAGTCGACGTAGGTCGAGGTCGAGATCTCACCGAGAACGATCACGAGGCCGGTCGTCGTCGCGGTCTCGCAGGCGACCCTCGCGTCCTGGTCCTCGGCGATGATCGCGTCGAGGATCGCGTCGGAGACCTGGTCGCACATCTTGTCGGGATGGCCCTCGGTCACCGACTCGGACGTGAAGAGATAGTGGTCCGCGTCGACGATGCTCATGGTGCTCCCCTGCGGAAATCCCGGGCGAGGGTACCACGGTCGCGCCGGCCGACCCGAGAGCGCCCGGGGCGAGCTCCGGGCGGATCGGTGGTGACCGGACGCACCGGACGGCGGAGCCGCCGAGCGGGCGGACGATCGGGGGATGCCCGGGACAGTTGCGCGCGGGGATCATCCTTGTCGTGGTGGAAATCGACCGACCCGGCGCGGGTCTGCCCGCCGATCGCCGATCGGCCCGGCACCGCGCCCCGACCCGAGCGCGCCTGGGGACGGCGATCGCCCTCGCGATCGCGGTCCTGTCGTGGGCCGCCGCCCCGGCCCTCGCCGCCGATCCGGGCCGAGGAAGCGGCGTACCGACGCGGACGTCGACGACCGCGACGACCGTCACCAGGACCGTCGACCTGTCGCGAACCGCCGCTCACGTCACTCAGTACACCTCGTACTGGTGCGTGCCGGCGGCAGCCCAGACGATGATCAACATCGTCACCGGCCGCTCAGATCGGACCTATGCCACCCAATCCCGGCTCTACACCGAGCTCCAGAAGGCGAACCTCTACGACTACACGACGAAGGGCAACGACGTCCGCGGCTGGGCCCGGGTCCTTTCGGCCCGCCTCCCCGCCGGCATGGGCTACGCGGACGTGAGCTTCACTTCGCGCGGCGCGGCGTACGGCGCGATCGTCGACGCGATGGATCGGACCAAGCGCCCGGTCGGGATCGTCGTCGGCGCCGGGAGCCACGCCTGGACGGTCGTTGGATTCACCGTCCGGGAGACGACCGGGTCGGCGCCCTCGCGGACGATCCTCGGCTTCACCGTCGTCGGCCCGCTCGGCTCGCCGCGGGATCCGTGGCCGAAGAAGTACCTCACGGTCGACCAGCTCGCGAGCCACTTCACCCGCTACCACGAGTCGCAGCGGGCCGTCGTGTGGGAGGGCAAGTTCGTGATCGTCGCGCCGGTCGCCGCGGACGGCTCGGTGATCATCAGGAGGTAGCCCGGCCCGGGCCTCCGGCGCACGGGACTATGCTCCGTACGTGGTCGCCAGCTCCTCGCCCGCCGCCCTCGACCCCGAACCGCTCGATGCCGCCGACCCGCTCGCCGGCTTCCGGGACCGGTTCGCCTTCGCGGATCCCGATCTCATCTACCTCGACGGCAACTCGCTGGGGCGCCTGCCCCGGGCGACCGCCGGGCGACTGCGGCGTGTCGTCGACGAGGAGTGGGGCCGCGAGCTGATCCGCGGCTGGGACCACTGGCTCGACGAGCCGGAGCGGGTCGGCGACCGGCTGGCCGCTGCGGCCCTCGGCGCGGGTCCCGGCGAGGTCGTCGTCAGCGATTCGACGACCGTCAACTTCTACAAGCTGGCGGCGGCCGCGATCGAGGCCCGACCCGGCCGGCGGCTCATCGTGACCGACCGAGCCAACTTCCCGACCGACCGCTACGTCCTCGAGGGCCTGGCCGCCCGCCACGACCTCGAGATCGCCTGGGTCGAGCCCGATCCGGTCGCGGGCCCGCTCATGAGCGACGTCGCGGCGGCGGTCGCGGGCCGGGCCGACGACGTGGCCCTCGTCACGCTCAGCCACGTGAACTACCGATCCGCGGAGATCGCCGACATGGCGGCGATCACAGCCCTCGCCCACGACGCGGGGGCCCTTGCGCTCTGGGACCTCAGCCACGCGGCGGGTGCAATCGAGGTGGATCTCGAGGGGACCGGCGTCGACCTTGCCGTGGGCTGCACCTACAAGTACCTCAACGGCGGCCCCGGGGCGCCAGCGTGGCTGTACGTCCGGCGCTCCCTCCAGGGCTCGCTGCGCAACCCGATCCAGGGCTGGTTCGGCCAGCGCGACCAGTTCGC
>DASTEU010000183.1:0-2709 GCA_035709325.1 Candidatus Limnocylindrales bacterium
TGGGCGGCGAGTCGGCCGGCTGGACCCCGAGGCCGCCCGGCTCCTCGCCCACCTGGCCCTGATCGGGCGCCCGATCGACGGCGAGGCGCTCGCGGCCGTCGCCGGGGCGGCGCCAACGCGCGTCGGGGCGCTCCTCTCCGGCCTCGTCGACGCCGGCGTCGTCGTCACGTCCGGCCCGCTGGTCCGGACCGCCCACGACCTGATCCGCGACGCGGTCATCCGGGGCCTGCCGGGCGACGTCCGGCGGCGACTCCACCGGCGCATCGCGCAGCGCCTCGATGTGGAGGCAGGCGACGACGTCTCCGATCTCAGGGAGGTCCTCGAGCATCGTCGCGCCGGCGGCCTCGAGACGGCCGAGCTTGCCCTGCGGATCGCCACCTCACCGCGTCGCCGGCTGCTGGGCGACGACGACCTTCGCCTGCTCGGGGCGATTGCCGACGAGGCACCGGCCGGAGACCCATCGTCCTGGCCGGTCAGGCTTCGTTTCGCGCTCGCCGGACTGGCCGGGGACGCCGGCCGCCATGAGGAGGCTCATGCTCGCTGGGCGGCGCTCGTCGAGTCCGTGCCGCCCGGCGACGCGAGGATCCGGGCGGCCCTCGAAGCGGCCCGGATCGCCTTCCACCACCACGACCTCGCCCGGATCCGGGCGTGGCGCGATCGCCTCGGCCGTCTCGGCCGCCCCGAGCCCTGGACGGACGTCGCGATCCGGGCATTCGCTGCCTCGGTGACGTTGTGGCGGGAGCACGCCGTCGACGAGGGTGCCCGCCTGGCGCGCACCGCCCTCCGGCGGGCTCGCCGCCAGGCTGCTGCCGACGGCGGCCCGGAGCTCCTCACGACCGACGCGCGGCGCGCCTACCTCGCCGCGATCCGGATCACCTACGAAGCCGACGTTCAGCAGGAGCGGTTCGACCGCCTCGCCGACGACGCCGAGGAGGCGCTGGCCGTCGCCAGCGATCTCGATCCCGATTCGATCGATGCGCGGGTCCTGCAGGGGCTGGCACTCCGGCTCATCGGCCAGGAGGTGGCCTCGATCGATGTGTTCGAGCAGGCGTGGCGGGAGGCCGGCCGTCGAGTGCTGCCCGTCCAGGCCGTCGCCGCCGGCAACTGGCTCGCCCGGGCGCTCCTCGACACGGGCCGGATCGACGAGGCGGCCGCGATCGCCGGGGACGTCGCCGGTCTCGTCGCCCGCGTCGGCGACCAGTCGCTCCTGCGCGGCGTCACCCACACCGTGCGTCACGAGATCGGCCTCCTGCGGGAAGACTGGCGCGCCGCCGTGGCGGACCTCGTGACCCATGGAACGGGCCTCGATCCGCACTATGCCCTCACCATCCACCAGTGGGCGGCGGCCTGGACCGCCCGGATCGCCGGTACCGACGAACGGGACGAGGTCGACAGGCTGCTCGCGACGGGCCTGGCCGAGGCGGCCGAAGCCGGCTGCCCGCGATGCCTCGGCGAGCTGGAGCTGTTCGCGATCGAGGCCCGCCTGCGGACCGGCCGCACGACGACGGGAGAGGCGTGGTCGGGTCTCGCTTCCTGGGACGAGCGCCATCCCCGTCCCGATTCCCGCCGCGTCCTCCATCGCGAGTGGACCGGAGCACTGGCGCGCTCGCCCGACGACCCCGCCGGGGCCGCCGCGGACATCGGCCATGCAGCCGACACGGCGCGCCGCCGCTCGCTCGTCCTCGACGCGATCTGGCTCGACCTCGATCGCGCACGCATCCTCGAGCGCCTCGACCGGGACGCCGCGATCCAGGCCTGGATTGCCGCTGCGGCGGCCGCTCGCGACACCGGCGCCCCGACGCTCGCGGGCGTCGCCGATCGGTCCCTGCGCTCGCTGGGTGTCCGGACGTGGCGCCGGGGAGCCGCGAGGGCCGCGAGCGAGGCCGGGGCGGCGCTGACCGGCCGCGAGGCCGAGGTCGCTCGTCTCGTCGCCGCAGGCGCGACGAACCCCGAGATCGCCGCCACCCTGTTTCTCGCCCGCAAGACCGTCGAGCGCCACGTGTCGAACGTCCTGGTCAAGCTCGGTGCCCGCAACCGGACCGAGCTGGCGACCCGCCTGCGCGATCGCGAAAGCCCGCCGTCCGCCGGGACGCCGCCCGGCAGGGAATGAGCGCCATCGTTCAGGCGCGGTCGGCGTCCCCCGACAGGACGGCCAGCAGTCCGGTGCCGACAGGATCCGGCACGACGAGCGCCGCGTGGGCGTCGGCGTACGTCCCGGTGTCGCCGTGGAAGTCGGTCCCTCCGGTCGGGACCAGGGCGAGGGCGGTCGCGACGTCGCCGACCGCGGCCGCCGTCTCGGGCGGGAACGAGAGGTGGTGGACCTCGAGGCCGCCGAGACCCGCCTCCCGAAGCTCGCGGAGGAGCTCGATCCGGAGCGGCGCGTCCCAGAAATGCGCGAGTGCGGGCAATCCGCCGGCCGCCCGGATCGCCGCGATCGCCTCGAGCGGACCCAGGCCGTCCCGGGGCACGTAGGCCGGGCCGCCGTGGCCGATGAGCCGCTGGAAGGCGTCCTCCACGCTCCGGGCGTGGCCGGCGGCGATGAGTGCGCGCCCGATCGTCGGCCGGCCGAGGGCATCGTCCCGGGTCAGGTCGAGGAGCGCCACCTGGGCGTCGATCGAGAGGCCCAGTTCGCGGAGCCGCTCGACCGTCCGCTCGAACCGGACGCGCCGGGCCGCCCGCTGGCGGACGAGGGTCGCCTCGAACGCCTCG
>DASTEU010000184.1:0-8235 GCA_035709325.1 Candidatus Limnocylindrales bacterium
CGTCGGGTGCGACTCCATCCGCGCCGGCGATGATGTCCGCGACGTGGGTGCCGTGGCCGCCGCCACAGCCAATCGCGAAGGGACTGCAGTCGATCGGATCCGGATCCGGGTTGAGTGGCGGCGTGCCCGCCCCGCCGACCCAGGCCTCGCCGACGAAGTCGAAGCCGCCGACGACCTTGGCGGTCGGGTACAGCAACTTGCCCTTGTAGCGGTCGTTCGTCTTGCGGTTCTTCTGGTGCGTCGTCTTGGTCCCATAGGCCGCCGTATAGGCCTCAACCGTGCCCGGGCCGCCGAACGCGACGTGGGTATAGTCGATGCCGCTGTCGAGGACGGCCACGGTGATGCCCGCGCCGGTGACGCCCAGGTCGTGCACCGCGCCGGCGCCGATGTACGGGACCGTCTCCGACAGGTCGAGTTCGTAATCCCGAACGATGTTGATCGCGGCGACGCGCTTGTCGGCGGCGAGGGCCCGGAGGCTGGCCGCATCGGCCTGGACCGCGAGCGCGTTGAGGGCGACCTTCGTGCGGCCGAGGACCTTCGTCGAGCCGTCGAGCTTGCGGAGCGCGGCGAGGACCGCGTTCTGCTCGGCGGTGACCTTCGTCCCGCGGGCCTTCTGGGCGGCATTGCCGCGCGTGGTGGCGACCGGATCGGTCACGAGGCGGACGATCGCCTGCACCGAGCCCGACGCGCCGACGAGCGACCGGTCAAGCTTGGCGATGATCGGGTTGGCGGAGCCGGTCCGCTCCAGCGGCCGCTCGACCTTCGGTTCTGCAGCCGCGGCACTCGGTAGCGTCCCCGCAACCAGCAGGAGCGCGCCGCCGACGGCAGTCAACAGCCTCCGGTTCATGGTCCTCCCTTCAGGCAACGCCTGACTCCTCTCCCCTGCGGAGGTGTTCGGACGCGGCGAACCGCGCTGGCGTCCGGCGAACCCACATCCCCGCTGAGACGACTGCGCCGGCTCTCCCGAAGCCGGCGCCCTGTGGCGGCCACGGTACTCCTCTCGACGAGCCGGAATCAATCCAAGTTGACCGTCCGGGCCGCAGGTTCGGCGCACATGGTGGTGCGCGGCGGCACCGCCGGGCGCCGAACGGGGTCGCTCAGCCCAGCTTGTCGACGAGCTCGCGGACCGCCGCAGCCGACGCGTCGAAGGCGGCCTGCTCCTCGGCGCTGAGCTCGATCTCGAAGATCCGCTCCATCCCGCCGGCGCCGAGGACGACGGGCACGCCGACGAACAGGTCGCGGGTGCCGAATTCGCCCTGGAGAAGGACCGCGCAGGGCAGGACGCGCCTGCGGTCGAGGAGGATCGACTCGACCATCTCGAACGCCGATGCGGCCGGGGCGTAGAACGCCGAGCCGGTCTTGAGCAGCGCCACGACCTCGGCACCGCCGTTCGCCGTCCGTTCCTCGAGCGCCTTCACCCGCTCGGCCGGCAGGAGTTCGGTGATCGGGACGCCGGCCACCGTCGAGTAGCGCGAGAGCGGCACCATCGTGTCGCCGTGGCCGCCCAGCACGAAGGCATGGGTGTCCTCGACGCTCACGCCGAGCTCCTCCGCGATGAACGTCCGGAAGCGGGCCGAGTCGAGGACGCCCGCCATCCCCAGCACGCGCTCGCGGGGGAAACCCGACGCCCGGAGGGCGACGTGGCACATCGCATCGAGCGGGTTCGTGACGATGATCAGGATCGCGTCCGGCGAGTGCTGCACCGCCTCGCCGACGACCGCCCGCACGATCCCGGCGTTCTTGGCGAGCAGGTCGTCGCGGCTCATCCCCGGCTGGCGGGCAAGGCCCGAGGTGACGACGACGATGTCCGAGCCTGCCGTGTCCGCGTAGTCGTTCGTGCCCGTCACCTTGGCGTCGTGGCCGACCACCGGCGCGGCTTCGGCCAGGTCGAGGCCCTTGCCCTGGGGCAGGCCTTCGACAATGTCGACGAGCACGACGTCGGCCAGTCCGGCCTCGGCGATGCGCTGCGCGGTCGTCGCTCCGACGTTGCCGGCGCCGATGACGGTGACCTTGTTGCGTGCCATGGTCGACTGCGCTCCTTGCGGGCTGGGCTCGCGATTCTATGTCCGCGGCGCCGCGGAGGGTCGCTGGCTGCGTCGTCGGCGGCGGCCACCGCTACGTCATTCGGCCGTGGATCGATCTCCCTTCGTCGCTGGTCGGCGGCTCGGCCGCATCCGAGGATTGCGACATCGGCATCCACGTTCGGAGCTCCACACCCATGCGCACGTCCTCCTCCGTCGCCGCACTCATCTTCGTCGGCACGATCCTCGTCGCCCTGGGCGTCCTCGGCGGCGCGGTGCCGGTCATCGGGATCGGCAGCGTCCTGCTGCTCGCGGCCGGCCTGTTCCAGACGCTCGACAACCGGCGCGGGCCGGCCGTCGGATGATCGTCCTCGTCGCCCTCCTCGTCGTGCTCGTGTCCGTGCCAGCGACCCTCGTGCTGATCGCCCTCACGATGGCCGGCTCGGCCTTCGCCGCGGCGGCCGAAGGCTCGCTCCACCGACCGGCGGACCCGGACGAGATGCGGGGTTCGCTCGCTCAGCCCTCGCCCGGACCCGCCAGCGCGATCTGAGGGCCGTCGGTCGCGATGACCTTCGGCCCGGCGTCACGGACGCTCGCCGGCACCCCGTCGGCGTAGGCCCGGAAGTTGTCGGCAAACATCGCCGCCAGCTTCTCGGCCCGCTCGTCGTAGGCGGACTTGTCCTGCCACGTCCGGCGCGGGTTGAGGACCTCCGACGGCACGCCCGGCACCTGGGTGGGGACCTCGAAGCCGAAGATCGGATCGGTCCGAGTGGGAACCGCGTCGAGCTTGCCGTCGAGAGCCGCCCGGACCATCGTCCGGGTGTGGTTGATGTTCATCCGCTCGCCGACGCCGTACGGGCCGCCGGTCCAGCCGGTGTTCACGAGCCAGACCGGGACGTTCCAGCGGGCGAGGCGTTCGATGAGCATCCCCGCGTACTCACCGGGGTGGCGAGGCATGAACGGGGCCCCGAAGCAGGCCGAGAACGTCGCCATCGGCTCCTTCACGCCGACCTCGGTCCCGGCCAGCTTCGCGGTGTAGCCACTGACGAAGTGATAGGCGGCCTGGTCGTGGTCGAGGCGGGAGATCGGCGGCAGGACGCCGAACGCGTCGGCCGTCAGCAGGACGACATTCCTCGGCTGGCCGGCGATCCCCGTCGGGTCGGAGTTGCCGATGTACTCGAGCGGATAGGCGCCCCGCGTGTTCTCCGTGAACCGCTCGGAGTCGAGATCGAGCTCCCGGGTGATCGGGTCCAGGTCGACGTTCTCGAGGATCGTTCCGAAGCGCTTCGTGGTCTGGAAGATGTCCGGCTCGTACATCGGGCTGAGGCGGATCGTCTTCGCATAGCAGCCGCCCTCGAAGTTGAAGACGCCGTCGGGACCCCAGCCGTGCTCGTCGTCACCGATGAGGCTCCGCTCCGGGTCGGCCGAGAGCGTCGTCTTGCCCGTCCCGGAAAGCCCGAAGAAGATGACCGAGTCGCGGTGGGCGCCGACGTTGACAGCCGAGTGCATCGGTAGGACGCCCTCGTCGGGCATCAGGTAGTTCATCACGGTGAAGGCGGACTTCTTGATCTCGCCGGCGTATTCGGTGCCGACGATGATCACCTCCATCCGGCCGAGGTGGACGAGGATCGCGGTCTCGGTCCGGGTGCCTTCGGTCGCCGGATCGGCCTTGAACGAGGGCACGTTGACGATCGTGAAGTTCGGCCGGAAAGCGGCGAGGTCGTGCGGTGAGGGCCGGCGGAAGAGGTTCCGGGCGAAGATGCTCGCCCAGGCGGTTTCGGTGTAGACCCGGAGGCTGCGGCGATGGGCCGGGTGGGCGCCGATGAAGCAGTCCTGGGCATAGAGGTCGCGGTCGGCGACGTAATCGAGGAGGCGGGACCGCAGCCGATCGTAGTGCTCCTCGCTGATCGGCTGGTTGACCTCGCCCCACCAGACCTTGGCGTCCGACGAGGGCTCGCGGACGACGAACTTGTCCTTCGGCGAACGGCCGGTGTGCTTGCCGGTCCGGACGACGAGCGGGCCGTCCGCCGCGATGACCCCCTCGCCGGCGCGGATCGCGGCCTCGTAGAGCTCAGCGGTGGACTGGTTCGCCCGGAGGGAGCGTCCGATCGACTCCGCCGTAGGGCTCGGTGTCGGAGGGTCGTCGGCCGTCGCAGCGGTCCGCGTGGACTGGGTCATTGGGCTCGGACTCCTGGCACAGGCGATCTCAGCGATCGACCGGCCGCGCGTGGTCGCGTGCGTGAGCGCGCGAGGAGTCGGCTTCCGCAGTCGTACGCTTGACACTCTACCGCAGATCGATCGATTCCGGATCGCAACCTTCGTACCACGCGGCTTGCGGACGTCTGGCAGTTTCGCGGGACGCTCGCTCGAGCGGATGGAGGCTGCCATTCTCGTGGGGCGAGCACATCCGACAGGAACTCCGCCGCACCCTCGCCTTCCCCGGGCGATTCGTCGGTTCCGTCTCGTGGGGCGAACAGAAACGACCGGCGCGGCCAGCCGTCAAAACGGGCCCGATGTGAACGTGGGGAGAAAAACGGCCGAGCAGCCGGCGCGGCCGGCTCAGGCCCGCGGGTCGCTCTGGCCGCGGGTCCCTCTGGCCACGCGCCCATTCCCGCTGGGCGGGCCTATCCGACCACCTTGGCGTGGTTCGAGCCGGACTTCGTCGCGGTTTCCCGCCGGGCGGGTGGGTGCGACGAGATTTCGGCCGTCGGCGCGGCTTCGCGGTCGGTTACGACCGCGGGGCGGGAATCAGCGGCCCCACGAGGATGGCTCTCGTGGGGTGAGAAACGGCCGAGGGCCCGGCGCGACCGGGGACGGGCCCGCCGGCTCAGGCCCGGTCGAGGGCCTGGCGAACGTCCTCGACGAGGTCCTCGACCGCCTCGACACCCACCGACAGCCGGACGAGGGCCGGCTCCACCTCGAGCGGGGACCCGGCGACCGAGGTGTGGGTCATCGCCGCCGGCACCTCGACGAGCGACTCGACACCGCCGAGGGACTCGGCGAGCGAGAACCAGCGGGTCGCCTCGGCGAACGCCGTCGCCCGGGCCTCGGCGCTGCGGCCGGCGCGGGCCCGCGGGATGAACGAGACCATGCCGCCGCCCGCGAGCATCTGGCGGCCCTCGCCGACGAGCGCGGCGCCGGGGTGAGCGTGGGGACCGTCGGCCAGGCCCGGGTACATCACCCGCTCGACGTCGTCGCGGCCGGCGAGGAACCGGGCGACCGCGTCGGCGTTGGCCGCGTGGCGCTCCATCCGCAGGTGCAGCGTGCGAAGGCCGCGCAGGACGAGGAAGCAGTCGAGCGGCCCCGGCACGCCGCCCATCGCGTTCTGGAGGAAGCGGAGCCGCTCGGCGATCGTGTCGTCGTTCGTGACCGCGACCCCGCCGATCGTGTCGGAGTGGCCGGCGAGGTACTTGGTCGCCGAATGGAACACGATGTCCGCACCGAGTGCGAGCGGCCGCTGGAAGGCCGGCGACGCGAACGTGTTGTCGACGACGACGTGCGGGGCCGGGCCGGCGGCCTGGGCCGCCCGGTCGCGGACCGCGGCCGCGCTCGCGGCGATGTCGACGAGCTTGAGATGGGGGTTCGTCGGCGATTCGAACCAGACGAGTCGGGTTCGCTCGGTCAGCTCCTCCCAGAGGACGTCGGCGCCGGCGGCGAGGTCGGCGTAACGGGCGTCGGCGCCGGACGGGCGGTGGACCCGCTCGAGGTAGCGATACGTGCCCCCGTACACGTCGTCGCCGACCACGATCTCGTCACCCGGCCCGGCCAGCTGGGCGATCGCCGCCGTGGCCGCGGACCCGCTGGCGAACGCGATTCCATGGCGACCACCCTCGAGCGCGGCGACGGCCCGTTCGAGCCGTTCGCGGGTCGGGTTCTGGGAGCGAGCGTACTCGTATCCCGCCGTCGGCCGGCCGACACCCTCCTGGACGTACGTCGAGGTCTGGTAGATCGGCGGAGCGACGGCGCCGGTGGCCTCGTCGGGTTCGGCGCCGGCATGGACGGCCAGCGTATCGAAGCGGGGCTCCCGGTCGTTCATCGGCGCATCATCGCCGATCCGGTCGGGCTGGCGGCGGGACCTCCGTAAATCGGCTACAGTGGAGCCGCATGTTTCGCGCTCCCTGAGGTTCCCGATGGCAAGTCCCACCACGACGTCCGAACCGGCGGTCACGGCCGCTGCCACGCCGGCCGCAGCACCGCCCGGCCGCCTCGCGACCTGGCGGTACGTGTTCAACACGGCGAACCTGCCCGAGGGGATGACCGAACCCGACGCGATCAGCAAGTGGCTCGTGATCACCCGGGCCGCGGTGTTCTCGATGACCGCGACATCCGGGCTCATCGGCGGACTGCTGGCCGTCGGGGCCGCCCGGCTCACCGGCGAGGTCTCGGTCGACTGGGGCCTGCTCATCCTGGCGGTCGTCGGGCTCGTCGTCGCCCATGCCGCGAACAACATGATCAACGACTACTTCGACCTCGAGGGCGGAGTCGACACCGACGACTACGTCCGGGCGCTTTATGCCCCGCACCCGATCCTGTCGGGCTGGGTGACGAAGCGTCAGCTCGGAACGGCGATCCTCATCGCGAACGCGATCGATCTCGCGATCATGCTCGTGCTCTTCGCGGCGCGCGGTCCGCTCGTCATCGCGTTCGCGCTCGCGGGATTGTTCATCTCGGTGTTCTACGTCGCGCCGCCGATCCGCCTCAAGCACATCGGTCTCGGTGAGCCCGGCGTGTTCATCGTCTGGGGCCCGCTGATGGTCGTCGGGACGTTCTTCGTCGCGACGGGCGCGATCCCGGGCTGGGTCTGGATCGCGTCCCTTCCCTACGCGATCCTCGTGACGACGGTCCTCTTCGGGAAACACATCGACAAGATCGCGGCCGACCGGAAGAAGGGCGTCCGGACGCTGCCGGTGATCCTGGGCGAGCGTCGCGCCCGCGACGTCGCGCGGTTCCTGATGGTCGCGTTCTATCCGATCGTCGTCGGTGCCGCCCTCGTCGGCTGGATCGGGCCGTGGGTCGCGCTCGTGCTGCTCGGCCTGCCACGGCTGATCGAATCGCTGCGCCGCTTCGCCGAGCCGCGGCCGGAGACGCCGCCCCACAGCTACGTCGGCTGGCCGCTCTGGTTCGTCGGCGCCGCGTTCGTCCATACGCGCCGGGCGGGTGGGTTACTCGTGCTCGGGCTGCTGCTCAACGCGGTGCTGCCGATCCGGCTGCCCTGGCTCTGAGCCGCGCGCCTTCGCGCCCGTCGGGCGGACCCGCCTATTGGCCGGGAGTGTCGTCCTCGAGGCCCCGGGCGAAGTCGCCGCGCTTCGCCTTCGGATCGACCGGCTTCTCCGCCTGACCGGTGGCGAAGTCGCCGCGCGGCTCGATCGTTCCGACGCGTGACGGGTCTTCCTGGCCCGCCGCGAAGTCGCCCGTCAGCACGCCGGGCTTGGCGTGGGTCGTCGCGGTTCCTTCGGCGAAGTCGCCGCGGTGCTCCGACGGGTCCGCTTCCGGCTCGCGACCCGTGCTGGCCGGGTCCTCATTGGGTCGATTGGTCCTGGTTTCGTCGTGTGTCATCGAACGCTCCACGCATCGCTGGCGTCGGGGCTGTGGCCCGGCCCTGACTTGACCCTCGATGGTCCCCCCAATCGCGTGAAAGGTCCTCCCTCGCGGGGCGCCATCGGCTATCGCGAACCTTTCAAGTGCGCCTCGGGCGGCGTGGCTCGAGGCCTACGCCCGGTGGTCGCCGAGGTGGGCCAGGTACTCGAGCAGGTCGAGCTTCGTCACGACGCCGGCCGGGCGCTCGCCGCGGACCGCGACCAGCGCCGGCGCACCACCGGACAGCAGCGCGAACGCCTCGTCGAGCGTCGCCGACGCGTCCATGAGCGGCAGCGACACGTCCATGACCTCGCCGACCGTCCGCTCGACGACCGACGGGTCGCGGAACGCCCGCTCGAGCAGCCCCTTCTCGCTGATCGATCCGACGATCCCTGCGACCGCGTCGCCGTCCGCGTCCTCGGAGACCGGCATCTGGCTGATGCCGTACTCCTGGAGCGTCTCGATCGCATCGCCGACCCGCTCGGTCGTCCGGGCCAGGACGACGGCCGGCCGCTCCTCTCCCCCGTGCCGCCGCGCGAGCAGCTCCTCGATCCGGACGACCGCGCCGGTCGTCGCGAGCAGGCCGTTCGCCCGCATCCACTCGTCGTTGTAGAGCTTCGACATGTAGCTCCGGCCG
>DASTEU010000185.1:0-3652 GCA_035709325.1 Candidatus Limnocylindrales bacterium
GGCAACGACGTCCTCCTCGGCGGCACGGGCAACGACGACGTCAGCGCCGGCGACGGCGACAACCTCGTCTCGACGGGGAGCGGCGACGACGACATCGCGACCGGCTCGGGCAGCGACCGGATCGACGGGGGCAAGGATTACGACCTCTGCCAGTCCGGCACCGGGACCGACTGGGTCAACCGCTGCGAGGGTTAGCTTCCGCGCGCTCCCGGCTCGAGCCCCGATCGTTCGCGGTCGGGGCTCATCGATTCCCAGACTGCCGCCGGGCCGGCGACTTCGGGCTTGCGTCAGAGGCTGCGGATTCCTGACAGCGCGTGGCGGCTTTCGGCGCGATGATCCGCGCATGCGCACGACCGACATCCTCCACCTGTTCGACTACGTGTACTGGGTCAACCACCGGCTCCTCGACGCGGCCGAGGAGCTGGCGAACAATCAGCTGACCGCGACCGCGGAGGTGACCACACGGGACCTCCGGGCGACACTCGTCCATGAGCTCGACGTCGAGTGGAGCTGGCGCCTCAACCTCCAGGGCCGCCTGACCGACGCCGAGGAGGACCTCCGCCCCGAGTACTACGCCGACGTCGCCGCGATCCGCGAGCACTGGCGCCGCGACGAGGCGGAGATGCGGACTTGGCTCGAGGGCCTGACCGACGAGGACCTCGCGGCACCGGTCGCCTCCTCGCTGACCGGCGACGCGCGGCCGCTGTGGCAATACCTCCTCCACATCGTCTTCCATGCGGCGCAGCAGCAGGCCGACGCGGCGACGCTGCTCACCCTCGCCGGGCACTCGCCGGGCGACATCGGCTACCTGGAGATGCCGGTCGCCGGACCGTAGACGTCGACGGGCTTCAGCGGGGCCGCCCCGACGACTTCGTACGCCGCGGGAAACCACATCCGTTTCCGCCTGGCGATCTCGGAGTCCGAAATCGTTCAGCCGGCGCGGCTCGCGTCGGCCAGGGCGAAGGGATGGACCGGGCCGCTGCCGTGCTCGCGCAGGAGCGAACCCGCAACCGTCATCGTCCAGCGCGAATCGACGACGTCGTCGACGAGCAGGACCGGCCCGGACCGCACGGCCGAAGGATCGACCGCCAGCTTCGCCCGCGCGTTCTCGAGCTGGAGGACGCTGTTCTGCATCGCCTCCTGGGGCGGGGCATCGGGTGCCGACGTCACGCACTCGACGAACGGCAGCCCGAGCTGGGACGCGAGGGCCGCCGCGAACGGCACGACCGGCGCCGCGCGGCCCTGCGACGGGATCGCGGCGACCCACTCCGGCGCGGGCTCCGGGCGCCACTGGTCGCGGATCGCCCGGACGGCCGCGGTGACGAGCGCCTCGGAGTACTGCCCGCCTCGGCGCCTGGCCTGCTCGACGTCCCGGCCCCAGCCGGCATCACCGAGCACCGACAGGGCAATCCCCTCCTCGTTCGGCTCCCTGATCACGCTGCTGCCGGCGGCCTCGCTCTCGACCCAGCGCTTGCGCGGCTCGATCGGTCGAAGGCTGCGCCGGAGGAAGTCGACCGCGGCCCGAACGACCTCGGGCGACACCTCGTGGGGCATCCCCTTGCCGACGTCGTTCGCGCACCGGCCGCATGGCGCGGCATCGGGGTCGTCGAGGAGCCGGATCAGGTATTCCATCCGGCAGCCGTCGTGGGTGACGTAGTCGCGCATCTGCTGCTGCTCGACGCGGCGGGTCGCGATGACCCGGGCGATCCGCTCCTCGTCGGGCTGCCAGGGCACGTCGGCCCGGTGGTAGCGGCCGCCGATCTTCGTGATCGCGCCGTCGATCTCGAGCAGCTTGAGCGCCTGGTCGAGTTGGTTGCGCGAGAGGTTGACGGCCTTCTGGAGGGTCCCGAGGGTCACCGACTCGGACGCCTCGAGCGTCGCGAGCAGCTCCCGCATCCGATCGGCCGGCGGGAACGCGGTCCGCAGGAAGTAGTCGGCGATCTCGTCGTCCTCGCGGCCGGCGAGGAGGATCCCGTAGGCCCGTTCGACCGCCCGCCCGGCCCGGCCGACCTGCTGGTAGTAGGCGATCGCCGAGCTCGGCCGCTGGAAGTGGACGACGAAGCCGAGGTCGGGCTTGTCGAAGCCCATCCCGAGCGCGACCGTCGCGACGAGCGCCTTCATCTCGTTCGCGATGAGGGCGTCCTCGAGGGCCTCGCGGTCGGGCGCCGTCATCGGGCCGCTGTAGGCGCGGGCGTCGATGCCCCGCGACTGGAGCCAGGTCGCGACCCGCTCGGTGTCGGCGACCGTCAGGCAGTAGACGATCCCGCTGCCCGGCAGGCGGGGCAGGTTCTCGGCGAGCCAGGCGAGGCGCTCCGCCCCGTGGCTGAGCGGGATCGCATCGAGCCGCAGCGTGTCGCGGGCGAGCGGGCCGCGGATGATCGCCACGTCGTCGCCGAGCTGCGCCGCGACGTCGGCCACGACCCGGTCGTTCGCGGTCGCGGTCGTCGCGAGGACCGGCACGCTCGGGCCGAGGAGCGGCAGGAGGCGGCTGATCCGTCGGTAGTCGGGCCGGAAGTCATGGCCCCAGTCCGAGATGCAGTGGGCCTCGTCGATGACGAGCAGCCCGATCGTCCGCTCGATCGAGGGCAGGACGCGCGTCGTGAAGCCCTCGTTCGCGAGGCGCTCCGGCGAGATCAGCAGGACGTCGATCTCGTCGCGGCCGAGGCGTTCCTCGATCTCCTTCCACTCGCCGACGTTGCCCGAGTTGATCGTGACCGCCTCGAGCCCGAGGCGGGCGGCCATCGCGATCTGGTTGCGCATCAGCGCGAGCAGGGGGCTGACGATCAGGGCCGGGCCGTGGCCGTCGTCGCGCCGGACCCGGGTCGCGATCCAGTAGACGAGGCTCTTGCCCCAGCCGGTGCGCTGGACGACGAGCGCCCGCGCGCCGTCGCCGATGACCGCCTCGATCGCCTCCCGCTGGCCCTCGCGGAAGGCGGCGTCCGGCCCGAGCATGGCGCGGAGGTGATCGGCGAGCGGCGGAGAGGAGATCGGCATGAGCAGCAAGGATGTCATGGACGGCCGAGGCGTCGCGCAGCGCCCGCCAACGGCATCGCCGATTGCCGCAGCACCACGTCTCCCTCGTCGCGTCTACCAACCCGGGTGGTGATACGTCCGAGCCTGCGGCCGGTCGGGGCGCAACGATTCTCGAGGTTAGCCGCGGACGGCTGATTCCAGCGTCGCGAGTGACTCTGCGGCACCAGCGGGCCCCCGACTCCCCCACTATCACCACACCGGTTGGTAAACGGGGCGGCCGGAGGGTCATCTCGGCTCTGGCTCATGATCCGGTCGACCTCGTGGCGCTGCAACAGTTCTCCCGCTTCAGGGTCTTGACAGTATAACGTTCTAGTGTCACGATACGCCCATGGCACCCGCTCAGACGCCCCGCTACTCGCTGGCCGAGCTGGCCGATCTGGCCGGCGTCACGCCACGCACGGTTCGCTATTACGTCTCGCAGGGGCTGCTCCCGTCGCCGGGCACGTCGGGGCCCGGCGCGACATACGACGACGGCCACCTCGATCGGCTTCGCCTGATCCGAAAGCTCCAGCGCGAGCACCTGCCGCTCGCCGAGATCCGGCAGCGGCTCGCCGGGCTCGACGACGTGACGATCACGGCCCTTGCCGACGAACCGCCGGCCGAAGCGGCCGTCGACCGC
>DASTEU010000186.1:0-3566 GCA_035709325.1 Candidatus Limnocylindrales bacterium
TGCCGAAGCTGGCGAAGCTCGCCGTCAGCAGGCTGTCGAAGGCGCGGACCGGGGCGAGAAGGAACAGGATGAGCAGCAGCTGCCGGGCGAGCTCGTTCTCGACGACCTCCTCGCCGAGCTGGGACTGGAGCCCGAGGAGCACGAGCAGCATCGCGATCGTCACCCCGGCCACGACGCCAAAGGCGAGCAGCAACGACCCGACGAGCCGGCGCTGGTCGCCCTGCTCGTCGTAGAGCGGCACGAACCGCGAGATCGTCTTGTCGAGGCCGAGCAGCCCGACCGTCGCGGCCAGCGAGGCGACCGAAAGACCGAACGCGAACGCGCCGTACTCCGTCCGGGACAGGGCCCGGACGATGATCACCTGGGTGGCGAGGTCCAGGCCGAGGCCGATGAACTTGCCGAAGACGAGCAGTGTCGAGCCGCGGAAGTGGCTGGCCTCCTCGCGGAGCGGCGGTGTTTCCGTGCCGGACTCGGCCGCCTCGGGATCGATCACGGCCTGCCCGCCGGGGCCCTGCCCGATCCGTCGGGCGGCCGGATCGCCGGCGTTCTCGCCCCGGCTGGTAGGCTCGGGCAGGTGGATGCCCTGATCGAAACGATCCTTGCCGAGCTCCAGCCGCGGGTTCGCGAGTGGTACCCCGATGCCGATGGCGCGATCCGGCCCGACATCGACGAGGTCGATGCCCGGGCGTCCGCGCACGTCATCCGGGTCAGCGTGCCCCGGACGGGGGCGCCGCCGGTGCGGTTGATCGTCAAGGCCGGTCCCGGCGAACGAGCCCCCGACAATGTTGACCGTCCGCGCCTCGTCGAGACCACCGACGAGGCAGACCGGCGCAGGCTCGAGCTGGAGGCGCTCCGCATGGTCGAGGCGCGCCTCGGGGAGGTCGGCGATCCGAAGCTCGTCGCCGTCCGGCCGCTCGGCCTCCTCCCCGAGTCGAACGCCGTCGTCATGGAGGCGTTCGATGGAGAGCCGCTCCACCGCCGTCTCATGCGCGGACCGTTCCAGCGGGGCGCGGCCCGGCGGCCGACGAACCTGGCGCGCGCGGCCGGCCGCTGGCTTCGCATCCTGCACGACACGCCACCGTCCACCCAGCAGGTTCGGCAGGCGGCCCGGTCGGACCTGACCGCAGCGTTCGCCGCGTACGGGTCGTTCCTGGCGGCCGCGCGCGGCTCACAGGAGCTCGACCCGCTCGTCGCGACCGGCATCGACGCCGTTTCCCGCCTGCCGGCCGCGCTCCCGCTGGTGATCACCCACGGCGACTTCGCCCCGCGGAACATCCTCGTCGACACCACCGGCCGGCTGGCGGTCATCGACCTGCTCGCGCGCTGGCAGGCGCCGGCGTACGAGGACGTCGCCGCCTTCCTCGTTGCGCTCCACACCAGCCGCGCCAACGCGGTCACGCGGGGCGTGCTCTTCGGTCCGACGTTCGAGCGCCTCGAGCCCGCGTTCCTCGCCGGCTATTACGGCTCGGAGCCGGTTCCGCGATACGCGATCGGGGTCTACGAGCTCCTGCTCGTTCTCGACAGGTGGGCAGCGCGTACGAGCCGGACGCCCCGAGGGCTTCGCCGGGTCTCCGAGCGGATCCTCGACGGCCACTACCTCGCACGGTCACGCCTGCTCGCACGCCGCCTCGCCGAGGTCGCCTGAGCCGACGACATGCCGCCGCGCTGCGCAGTCCACGCAGTCCACGCGGCGCGCTTCACCGTCCGATCGGTCTCGTGATCCACGCGTATCTCCGCTGCACTCGGGTGGGCGAACAGGATACGGGACCCGGCCCGCCCGACCGCCCGAGCGCTTCTGGATCGTGTTGCTGGCGGGCACAGCCGGTGCTAAACTGATCATCTGCCCGTTACTGAGCAATTGCTCACAGGACGAGGGCGAGCGTGACTGAAGAGACCGGCTGGGACGAGCGCGAGCTGCTCGCCCGGATCGCTCACAGGTCCTACGTCGACGGTCGAACCCAGGAGGAGATCGGCCGGGAGTTCGGGCTGTCGCGACCCAAGGTCCAGCGCCTCCTCGAGCGGGCCCGAGCGACGGGCGTCGTGGAGATCCACATCGAAGGGCCGCCCGGTCTCAATCTCGAACTCGAGGCGCAGTTGAAGGCCGTCTTCGGCCTGGCGGACGCGATCGTCAGCCCGTACCGTCCGGACCCCGAGACACAGCGCGCCGCGGTCGCCCGCAGCGCCGCCAAGTACCTCGAGCGACGGCTCCGCCGCGGTGACGTCGTCGCGGTCGGCCACGGCCGGGACACCGGCGAGGTCCCGCGCTTCTTCCGTCCGCCCGGCACCCTCGACGCCGTGTTCGTCAGCGCAATGGGTGGATCGCCGCGCATCGACACGCCGACGAATCCCAACGAGATCTGCCGCGCCCTCGCCGAGAAGTGCGGCGGGCGCGCGGAGAGCCTGTACGCCCCGGCCTACGTCGAGAGTGCGGACGTCCGCGATCGGCTGCTCGAGCAGGAGGCCGTGGCCGCCATCCTTGCGATCGCCGCCCGGGCGAACGTCGCGCTCATCGGCATCGGCGGCACCGACGACGGCTGCACGATGGTCCGGACCGGGTGCCTCTCGCTCGAAGAGATCGCCCGTCTCCGCGACCAGGGGGCGGTCGGCGACGTCCTCGGCAGCTACGTCGACATCGACGGGGGCCCGATCCCCGCCCCGCACGGCGACCGTGTCGTCGCCCTGTCGATCGCCGACCTCCGACGCATCGGAACCGTGGTCGCGGTCGCCAGCGAGCCCGAGAAGACGCTGGCGATCCTCGGCGCACTCCGGGGCGGCATCGTGGACGTCCTGATCGTCGACGAGGGCAATGCCCGAGCCGTCCTCGACCTTGCCGGCGACGCCGGACTGAATCCCAGCAGAGCAGCCGGAACCGAGCGCCCGATCGCGTCCCCGGCCGGAGGTGCGTGATGCCAGTCGTCCCGACCCAGGAGATCGTCAGGCGGGCCTTCGACGCCCGCTACGGCGTCGCCGCGATCAACGTCGTCAACGACCTGACGATGGAGGCGGTCCTCGCGGCCGCGGAGGAGTTGCGCGCCCCGCTCATCGTCCAGACATCGGTCAAGACCGTGACCTCGATCGGCACCGACGTCCTCTTCGGCATGTGGACCGCGATGACCGACCGCCTGAGCGTGCCGGTCGCGCTGCACCTGGACCATTGCCCGGACCGCGAGGTGATCACGCTCTGTCTGGCCAAGGGCTGGAACTCGGTGCTGTTCGACGGCTCGAAGCTCAGCGTCGAGGACAACACGCAGCAGACCGTCGAGGTCGTCGAGGAGGCGCGCGGGTACGGCGCGCTCGTCGAGGGCGAGATCGAGCCGTTCAAGCGGGTCGAAGACATGGCCGAGGACGAGCGCGAGAACGCGCAGGCGCTCGCGACGGCCGTCGACTTCATCCGGACGACCGGCGTCGACGTCTACGCCCCGGCGATCGGCAACGCCCACGGGATGTACAAGGCGGCCCCGAAGCTCGACAACCAGCGCGTCACCGACATCGTCGAGGCGACCGGAGTCCCCGTCGCGCTCCATGGCGGGACCGGCATGACGCCCGACCAGTTCAGCGACCTCATC
>DASTEU010000187.1:0-2382 GCA_035709325.1 Candidatus Limnocylindrales bacterium
CCTTCGCCGACCGCTACGACGGAGCTGCGGCCTGACCGACCCCCGGCCTGATGGGCCTCCGCGCCGCGGATTCCGAGTCATTCGAACAAGATGACCGGATTCCTCGGTCGGAGCGGCGATCGGAACCCGGGAGACAGGCTCTTCGTGCGTGAGAGAACGCTGTGACGCCTCCCACGAGGCCGCCGACCGTCCCCAGTCGGCGAAATCCGGCCCTGCTGTTCGAAACATTCGGAAATCCGGGGGGATGGGGGGCGGAAATCCGGGGGGATGGGGGTGGGGCCCAGGGGAATGGGGGCGGGGAGGGCCAGGAGCCGTTGAGGCGCGACTCAGACCCGGGCGAAGGCCTCCACCCTGGCGGGGGCGAGCGAGCGCCACATGTCGAGCGCCCACTGCCAGTCCCTCGAGTCGTCGAACGTGATCCGGATCGCCGCGCCGCGGCCGCGGACCGCGGAGTAGCCCTCGAGGACGCCGACCTCGACGCCGGACGTCGGATCGGTCGAGAGCCGCGCCCGGCCGATCACCTCGCCCATCTCGTGGGTGAGCGCGCCGGAACCGAGATCGGGCGCGACCTGGCGGAGGAAGTCGAGGGCCGGCATCGGGCCGTCGTCGGTCCCGGTCTCGGTGGCCGCGAGCGTGATGCTCCGGCCGCCGTCGCCGCCCCACCACTCCTCGTCGGTGCGCCGTTCCGCGAAGGCGCCCGGGACGTCGAGCTCCCACCCCTCGTGGATGATCGATACGTTGCGCCGCCGGTAGCCCACGAGCGGTCCCGCCCCGGTTCGCGCCGCCCGCGCCTCGACCTGGCGGGTCATCGCGTCGGCCGACCCGCGCCAGGTCGTCAGTTCCCGCCACTCGCGCCAGGGGTACGGCAGCGACGGGTCGAGGGGGAAGGCCCGGCCAAGCAGACGCAGCACCTCGTCGTTGACCGCCCGCTCGTCGGAGTCGGCCGGCGGCCGCCACCGGACCTGGGTCCACATGAGGCAGAGCGCCCGATTCAGCAGCGAGCGAGCGTCGATCGCGTCGGCCCACCACGGGGCGACGTCGATCGCGATCCGCGGGTCGCCGATCGCCTTCTCGAGCCACTCGTCGTCGCGCGGCCCGAGGCTCGTCGCGATCGCCCCGTCGAAGTCGAACCGCACCCCCGGTGGCGTCCCGATGTGGATGCCGCCCGAACCGCGCCGCCGCGCGTCGCGTGCGCCGACGAGGGCGGTCCCGAGCCAGGCGAGGTACGCCCGCTCCGCGTTCGCACGATCCGTGGCCGCGGCGAGGTCGGTCCGGGTCGGCCCGTCCTCGGGCTCTTCGGTCGACCAGAGGATCTCGTGTTCGGTCCCGATCCGCTGGACGAGCCGGGCGACGAACGTCTGATACCCGGGCCCGACCGGTCCGAGCGCCGTCCAGACCTCGACCCCGCCCGCGTCCGTCGCGGCGATCGCCAGCTCGCCGGCCGCCGGATGGCAGCTGACGAACAGGACCCGCTCGCCGGTCGGAGCCGTCCGCGTCCGCGTCGTCCGGACGGCGTCGGGATATTCCGACCGGAGCCACAGCTCGATATCTGCGAGCAGGCGGTCGGCGGCCGGCAGGCGGGGAAGGAGGCCGCGCTTCTGGGCGTGGCCGACGACGTGGAGCGTGAGCTGCGACATGGGACCTCGTGACCGTGTCGGGACACTAGCGCGCGAGGGCGGGCGACGGGGAGGGGAGGGTCGTACCGGTCCGGCCCGCCAACAGTCCGATCCGCCCGATTGGCGGGGCGTTCACGCACCGCCGCAGGGTTGTCCTTGCGGCGGGAGCGGTGGGGAGCTGTGCTGGGGAGATGTTGCCGGGGGCCGTCGCTGGTACCGCCGGCCGCGTGCGGGCGGACCTTCGTCCCCGGGACCCGCGCCTAACCGACCCGTAGGGTCATGAACGACACCGGACTCCCCCAGTTCCGGCCGAACGAGAACCCGACCCGATGTCCTTCGTCCTTGCGGTCCACGCCCGGCGCTCGCCCCGAGTCCTCGGCGGCCGCCTGGCCTCGATCACCGCACTCGCCTTCGGCATCACCGCGCTCGGCCTGTTCGTCGCCCCGCGCCAGGTCTACGCATGGGACGCGAACGCGTTCAGTTCGTCGTCGGAGAAGCAGCTCGCCTCGCTGACGAACCAGTCGCGCGCCTCGGCCGGGCTCAAGGCGCTCAAGGTCGACTCGACCCTGACCGCCGTCGCCCGCTCGCGCAGCAAGGACATGATCGTCCGCGACTACTTCAGCCACAACATCCCGCCGTCGGGCAAGAACGTGTTCTCGATCCTCGACTCGAAGGGCTACTGCTACGCGATCGCCGGCGAGAACATCGGCTGGAACAACTACCCCGACGACACGGCCACCCGAACCGTCCACCGGATGTTCATGGA
>DASTEU010000188.1:0-12717 GCA_035709325.1 Candidatus Limnocylindrales bacterium
GCCCGACGACCCGGCGACGGCCGCCGGCCCGACGAGGTCCGCGGAGGCGTCGGCCGCGGAGGCGTCGGCCGGGCGGCCGACGGCCGCGGGATCCATGACCCCCACGGCCGTCGTGCCCTCGCCGCCCGGCGATGAATCGGAGGCCTGCTCGGCGATCGCCAGCTCCGCGACGGCGCCGGCGCGCGCGGTGGCCCGGACCGTGTCCAGATCGGGCATCGTCGGAAGCGATCCGGCCCGGCGGACGATGTCGGCCGGGTCGGTCATGGCCGCAAGCTCGTCGAAGAACTGGGCGAGGACCCGGTCGTATTCGCGGACGGCGGCGTCCACGCCGTCGATCTCGGTCGCGATGATCGACTCGTGGCGGGTGAGGTAGGTCTCGAGGTCCTGCCGCCGTTCGGCCGTCCGACGCTCCGCCTCGGACCGGATCCGCTCGATCTCGGCCGCCGCCCAGGCGTGGACCCGATCGACGTCCGCCTCGGCGAGCCGGCGCAGCTCCTCCGCCTCGGTGGCGGCGCGCGACCGCGTCGTGGCGACCTGGCTCGTGGCTTCGTCGGCGATGACCTTGGCGATCCGCGTGCGTTCGCGCTGGGCGGCCGCCTGCATCGCCCTGGCCAGCTCGCCAAGGAACGTCGGCATGAGATCGGCGACGCCGCCGCCTTCGTTCGGGTCCGACTGCATCGGCGGCAAGCCCCCGCCCGCCGCCGTCCCGTCAATCGTGTCGATCTGATCCATTCGGCCCACCTCGTCGCAGCCGAACGTACTGCCGGCCCCGCCGGCTGACAATTGCCCGACGACGATTTGCGGTGCCCGAAGGAACCGCCTGAACGGAGGAGGCGGAGACGACCGCGCCGGCCGCGACCGGCCCGTCAGTCGGTTCCGCGGACCTCGTACGAGGCCAGGCGGAGGCTGCCCGCGACGAACGCGACCGCGACCGCCACCGCGACGAACAGGAAGCCGGCGGCGCCGACCGCCGAATCGGCCACGGCACGTTCATCGATCGCGCCGGCGATTCCGCCGAGGTACTCCCGGACGCTCAGCACCTGGGTCCCCGGCAGCAGCCCGCCGAGCAGACCCTCCCAGATGAGCGCGTAGGCGAGGCCGATGATCAGCCCGCGCGACGTCGCGACGCTCAGGACCAGGAAGATCGCGACGTAGGCGTACGAGCCGATGAGCGTGGCGATCGCGAAGGCGAACGTCACGCCGGTCGTCGCCGAACCGGGCCCGCCCATCAGCAGGCCGCCCAGGATCGTCGAGGGGACGACCATCGCCGCGGTCAGCGTGCCGGCGACGAGGATCTTCACCACGACGATCGCCCAGCGACTGATCGGCTTGGTCAGGATGTGGACCGCGGTCCCGTCGTCGAGCTCGGAGCCGAGCGCCGCCGTCCCGAAGACCAGGGCGATGAGCGGCAGGACGATCCGAACGACGAAGCCGTCGAGCGTCGCCCCGAGTGCGTCGATGTCGGCGTTGTTGGCACGCACGAGCAGGCCGACGAGGACCGGCATCCCGGCGAGCAGCAGCATCAGCAGCGTCCGCCGCCGGCCGAGCAGCGCGCGGAGCGTCACGCTCGCGAGGGTCGCGTAGACGGTCACCGGTGCGAGACCAGGTAGGCGAAGACGCTCTCGAGCGAGTCGTCGGTCGGGGCGACCTCGAACAGCGTCACCGCGGCGTCCCGGGCGACCCGGGCCACCGCCCGGGTGAAGCCGCCGAACTCGGCGACCCGGACCGTCAGGCGGTCGTCGCGCAGCTCGGTGCCGAAGACCGCGGGCTCGGTCATGAACGCGGCGGCCAGGCGGCGATCGTCCGAGGACCGGACGACGAACGTGTGGGGCCGGTCGGTCATGAGCCGCCGGATCTCGCGGAAGTCGCCGGCCGCGGCGAGGCGCCCCGCGTAGATCACGAGGACGCCGTCGGCCAGCCGCTCGACCTCCTCGAGGATATGTGACGAAAAGAGGATCGTCCGGCCGGCCCGGGCCATCTGCCGGAGCAGGTCCATCATGTGCAGGCGCTGGCGCGGGTCCATCCCGTTGAACGGCTCGTCGAGCAGCAGGATCGAGGGCTCGTGGACGAGCGCGGCCGCGATCTTCGCCCGCTGCCGCATGCCCTTCGAGTACGTCCCGATCGGCCGGTCGGCGGCCGCCTCGAGATCGACCGTCCGGATCGCCAGAGCGGCCGCCGCATCCGGGTCCGGCAGGCGCTGCAGACGCGCCGCGAGCCGGGCGAACTCGCGGCCGGTCAGGAACGGCTGGACGGCCTCGCGCTCGGGGACGAGCCCCACGGTGCGATAGATCGCCGGGTTGTGCCACGCCACCTCGCCGCCGATCCGGACGGCGCCGGACGAGGGCTTCAGCAGACCGGCCAGCATGTGGAGGAGCGTCGTCTTGCCGGCACCGTTGGGGCCGAGGAGGCCGGTGACGCCGGGTGCCAGCGCGAACGAGATGTCGTTGACGGCGACCACGTTGCCGTACCAGCGCGAGACACGGTCGAGGGCGATCGGCGGAATCGGGGCGCCGGCCGGCGCGTCCGGGGCGGGCAGCGGGGCGAAGGTCGGAACCGTCACGCGGTGACCTTCGCGAAGCGCCGCAGCGTGATCGCGATCGAGCCGACGATCCCGGCGATCGCTGCCGCGAAGTAGCTCCAGTCGGGCAGGTTGATGAAGAAGAACTCAGAGGCGAAGTCGATGTCGAAGAGGACGGCGTTCGTGCCGTCGAGGACGCTCGTCGGGCTGAGCAGGAAGAGGACGTTGCCGACGTCCGTCGAGCCGATCCCGGCAACGACCCCCGCGACGATGCTGGGGATGACGAACAGGGCGATGATCCCGGCCGTGGCGTACGCCCGGCGCGGCGTGAAGGCCGAGACTGCCATGGCCAAACCGCCAAGGAGCAGCGACGACAACAGGCCCTGGACGAGGATCGGCGGGATCGACGACACGTCGTCGCCGATCTTGGCGACGACGTCCGGCGCCAGCAACACGCGCCCCAGGAACAGGACGGTCTGCGGGAAGAGCTGGAGGATCAGCAGCGCGGTCACGAAGCCGGCGATCCGGGCCAGCGTGTAATCGGAGCGTCGAAGCGCCCGCGCGAAGTAGAGCGAGAGCACGCCGTGGCGCTGGTCGCGGCCGAACAGCTCCGGCGCCTGGGCCGCGCAGAACAGGATGACGAACGTCGACATCGTCCCGAAGTACGTGTGGTAGCCAAACGGCGAGTTCGCCTCGATGAGGTCGCTCGTCCCCTCGCCGAAACGGGCCGCCAGGGCGAGGATGCCGACGAACGCAACGGCCGGGACCACCGCCATCGCCCCCAGGGCAAGCGGCGCGATCTTGGCCCGTGCCCCGCGACCGATCCCGAACGTCGACTTCAGGCTGTGGGTGAAGAGCGAGCGGATCGCGTGGCCGCGCCCGAGGCGCGGCCCCTCGTAGCCGCGATAGCCGAGGTCGTAGATCGAACCCGTTGCGCTCTCGACCGTGATCGGGGCCGTCATCACGGGGCTCCGCTGACGGGATCGGCGGGCGGCGGCGGCGCGACGGGCGGGGGTGGCACGGTGGGCGAGGGTGGAAGGGCGGGCGGCGGCACGGCGGGCGGCGGCGACGGTGCGGCGGCAACGACGACCGGGTCCCCGGGTCCGTCACGGAAGAGGTCCTCGAGCCGGTGCCGGCGCGGCTCGATCCGGACGAGGGGCAGCCCGAGGTCGGCGATCGCGTCGCGGACGACGTCGTAGGGCCGCTCGTCGGCGACCGCGACGAGCACGATCCGGCCGTCGGCGATCGCCTCGAGGCCGGCGGCGTTCAGCCGGGCCGCGAGCGTCTCGCTCCCCTCCTCGACTTCGACGGCGAGCGTCCCGGTCCGTTCGGTGAACGCGTGGAGCGGCGCTGCCCGGAGGAGCCGGCCGGCCTCGATCGCCACGAGGTGATCGCAGACGCGCTCGATCTCGCCGAGCAGGTGCGAGGCGACGATGACGGCGATTCCGAACTCGGTGCCCGTCCGCCGGACGAGCTCGAGCATCTCGTCGCGGCCGGCCGGATCGAGGCCGTTCGTCGGTTCGTCGAGCAGGAGCAGCCGGGGGTCGTGGACGAGCGCCTGGGCCAGCTTGACCCGCTGCTTCATGCCCGTCGAGTAGCCGCCGATCGCCCGGTAGCGCTCCTCGTAGAGCCCGACGTGGCGGAGGACCTCGGCTGTCCGTTCGCGCGCCGCCGTCCGGGGCAGGCCCGACATCAGGGCGAGATGGGAGACGACGTCGGTCGCCGACGCGTCCGGTGGCAGGCAGTCGTGTTCGGGCATGTACCCGACGAACTGGCGGATGTCGGTGCCGTTGGAGGCGACGTCGAGGTCGAAGACCGAGGCGTCGCCCGACGTCGCGTCGATGAGGCCGAGCAGGATCTTGAGGAGCGTGCTCTTGCCGGCGCCGTTCGACCCGACGAGGCCGACGATCCCGGGCTCGATCTCGACCGAGAGGCCATCGAGCGCGGTGACGGTGCCGTAGCGCTTGGTCAGCGAACGGATGGAGATCAGGGGCACGGGGCACAGAGTACCCGAGCGAGCGGAGACGGCGTCGGGTCCGGCTCAGGCGACGGAGCGGCGCCCCCGGGCGAAACGCTCCATCAGCTCGGTGACGGCATCACGTGCTTCGCGCCACTCCTCCTGGTCGCCGAAGATCTCGGCCTCCGGGCCCCAGCGACCGAGCTGGGCCATCGCCGTGACGATCGCCGAGTGCTGGTACGAGCGGCGACGCCCGCCGTCGATCGCGCCGGTCACGAGGTAGCGGCGAACGAGGTCGAACGGTGCCTCCCAGCGGCCGATGCGGATCCGGTCGCCGAAGCGGAGCGATTCGAGGTAGTCGTCGTCGCCGACGGGAAACTGGTCGTGTTCGGCCATGTGGGCGACGAGGTCCAGCCGACCGCTCGAAGCCCGCTGCGAGGGAAGCCGGCCGTCGTCGCCGACCGTCCGGTAGCAGACCGGGCAGGTCGGGAGGGCGGCATCGGAGCGCGGCGCGGTCCCGAACGGCAGGCCGCATCGCCGGCAGAAGGTGATCTCCGGGTTCGGGGCGGCCATGCCGCACTCGAGGCAGACTGCCGCCGTCGTCGCAACCGCGCTGCGCTCGCGGGCGGGTGCGAAGCCGATCCTCATGCCGGCACCTCGGCGCCGGACCGATCGGCGATCAGGCGGCGGAGCGTCGAGAGACCGTCGAGCGCGGGGCCGATCTGGTCCCGCTCGAGGACAAGGACCGGAACCGGCTCCGCCCGGTCGAGCGGCCGGACGGCGACGACCGGCAGTGACCCGTAATGGACGATGTCGGCGCCGGCAAGCTCCACGAACCGCCACGGCAGGCGCGGCTGGGACGGACTCGGTCCCGTCGCCCCGCAGGTGCAGACGATCAGCCGATCGAGCCCGACGAGGATCTCGGATCGCAGGGCACCCTGGATCCGGGCGACGACAGGCCCGACGAGCGCCGCGCAGGCGGCGGTCGCGGCGTCCGGCGGCGGTACGATCGCGTGCGTCATCGATCCCTCGTGCAGTCGGAGAAGTGCCCCGAGCGTAGGGCCACGGGCACCCGCCGCGGAACCACCGTGTCGGGGTAACCACGGACGCCGGAAGACATGGGTCGGCGTAGGCCGTACGTACCAGATCGCTCAGCGGAGCGCCGACTCGAGGGCGACGCGGGCATCGGTGCCCGGGTCGCGGCGCTTCACGACGATGGCCGTTGCGATCGACAGCCCATGCTCCTCGGCGAAGGGACCGGGCAGCGTCCGACCGCCCGGGACGACGACGGCCCCCGGCGGGACGACGAGCGGTCGCTCGACCGAACCCGCCAGCGCCTCGCCGGTCGTCAGGTCGAAGAGCCGCGACGTCCCGGTCAGCGTGACACCGGCCGCGATCACCGCGCCGCGCCGGACGAGGACCCCCTCCAGCAGCACGCTGCCCGCGCCGACGAACGCGTCGTCCTCGACGATGACCGGCCGCGCACCCGGTGGCTCGAGAACCCCGCCGAGGAGGACGCCCGCCGCGAGGTGGACGCCCGCACCGACCTGGGCGCACGAGCCGACGAGCACGTGGCTATCGACCATCGTCCCGGCCCCGATCCAGGCCCCGACGTTGACGTACGAGGGCGGCATGACGACGACGCTCTCGCCGAGGAACGCCCCGGCCCGGATGCTCGTGCCGCCGGGCACGATCCGCCACGATCCCTCGGCCAGGTCGCGGGGCGGCAGCCCGGCCCGGTCGCGGAATCGGAACGGGCCGACCGACCAGTCGCGGGTCGTGCGGTCGGCGAAGCGGGCGAGGATCGCCGCCCGGACCTCGGGGCGTACCCGCCAGCCGTCGGGCGCGGCGGGGTCCGGCTCGGCCGCCCGGACCGTGCCGGATTCGAGCGCCTCGACGATCGTGGCCGGGTCGAGTACCGGCGCGACGGCACCGCTCACGCCCGCGTCTCCGCCGTCGCCCATGCCGGTCGGTCGGTCGCTTGCTCGAGCAGGCCGCTCGACCGGAGGACACCGGCCAGCGCAGACCGCGGTTCGTCGTCGAGCGGGAGGAGCGGCGCCCGGACCGCATCGCTCTCGAGGAGGCCCATCGCGAGCAATGCCGCCTTCGCCGGGACCGGGTTCGGGCCGCCCCGGAAGTTGGCGACGAAGAGCGGCAGCCAGCGTTCGTGTTGGCGGCGGGCGCCGTCCCAGTCGCCGGCCAGCGCCGCCGTGCAGAGCGCGCTCATCTCGCCGGGGATCTCGTTCGAGGCGACCGAAACGACGCCGTCGCCGCCGAGGGCCAGGACCGGCAGCGTCCAGGCGTCGTCGCCGGCGAGGACCGCGACATCGCGTGGCCGCTCGCGGCAGATCCGGGCGATCTGCTCGAGGTTGCCCGACGCCTCCTTCACGGCCACGACGCGCGGGTGCTCGGCCAGTCGCAGGAACGTGTCCGGCTCGACATTCGCGCCGGTCCGCGACGGAACGTTGTAGACGACGATCGGCATTCCGCCCTGGTCGGCGACCGCCTGGTAGTGGGCCTCGAGCATCCGCTGGTCGGGCCGGTTGTAGTACGGCGCCACGACGAGTGCCGCGTCGGCCCCGAGCTCTGCCGCGCGGCGGGTCGCCCGGATCGTCGCGGCCGTGTCGTTCGTGCCGGTGCCGGCGACGACCGGGACGCGGCGGCGGGACGGCCGCTCGGCGGCGGTCTCGACGGTGATCGCGATGAGGCGTTCCCGCTCAGCGTCCGAAAGCGTCGGCGACTCGCCGGTCGTGCCGCACGGGACGAGGCCGTCGATTCCGGCGAGGATCTGCCAGCGAACGAGGCGGCGGAACGATGCCTCGTCGAGGGCGCCGTCGGCGGTGAACGGCGTGACGAGTGCGGTCAGGGCGCCGCGCAGGGCGGGTCGTCCGGCGGCGGAGGAGCGGGTGATCGGAAGCATCGGGTGGTTCCCTTTCGTGGCTCGTGGCGGTGGGTCAGGCGGTTGCCGCAACGACGGCGGGGCGGTCGACCGGAGCGGGGCGTTGCGCGGTCGGGGCGACGATGTCGTCGACGACCTCGTCGAACGGGTGGAGGCCGGGTCGACGTTCGGCCGCGGTCAGCCAGTCGGCGGCGGCGAGGGCGCCCGCCGCGTAGGCCGAGCGGTCGCGAGCCGTCAGCCGGAGCTCGATCGTCTCGCCTGGGGCGTCGAAGCCGACGAGGTGCATCCCCGGCGAGGCACCGGCCCGGATGACGGCGACCTCGAGCTCGGGGACGGCGCCGGCCGCCTCGGGCGATCCCGTCGCCGCGCCGGCGGCTCGGCTCGCGCTCTCGATCCGCCGGACCAGCTCCCGGGCGGTGCCCGACGGGCGGTCGCGCTTCGACCGGCGGTGCCACTCGAGGACGTACGGCTCAAAGGCGCCGGTCGATCCGAGCAGCGCTGCCGCTCGCTCGACGATCCGGAAGAAGAGCGCCGCCCCGAGGCTCAGGTTCGGTGCGACGACCGCCGCTGCACCGGCCCGCGCCAGGGCCGCCTCGACCGCGCCCCGCTCCGGATCCCAGCCAGTCGTTGCCAGGATGAAGCGGCGGCAACCGGCGGCGAGCGCCGCCTCGACGTTCGGCCGCACGGCGTCCGCTCGGGACGCCTCGATCGCCACTGCGATCGGGGCCAGCCCGGCGGGGTCGTGCCGGCCCGCTGGCGGTCTGCCCACCAGGCGCACCGGATCGCCGCGAGCCTCGATCGCGGATGCAACCGCCCGCCCCAGTGGCCCGTCCCCGAAGATGATCGTGTCCATCGTCGTCCCTCGCTCGTCGGTGCTCGCCGGCGGAGCCGCGGTTCGGAGGGCAACGAAAAAGCCGCGGTCACCTACGTGGTGTCCGCGGCCCCTGGAGCCTCCGATCCCGGAGGCTCTCGTCGGTCGTCGTTCGCGTGCGCCGTCAGAGCCCCAGGACCCGTGCCTCCCGGCAGGGCCGCAAGAGCTTCTTCTTCGCCTCGGTGGTCAGGAAGGGGATGCGCACGTTGCAAGTGTTGCGCATATTGCGCAGATCTTGCAAGCCCCAGGGGCGATGCGGGCCGCGACCGGCGGCGTCCGGGGCCGCCGCGTCAGAGCTCGCCGCGCTCGGTCTCGTTCTGGCGCAGCCAGGCCTCGGCGCGATGGAGGGCACCGGCCGCCGCGTAGCGGATCCGACGCGAGCCGAACGGACCGACTCCGAGCACGAGACGGCGCGTCGGCGTACCGCGGCTCCGGCCACGCGTCTGAACCGAAGCGGCAGCGCCCGGGATCGCGAGCGCCGGGACGAGCGTCGAAGCCGGCGCGGCCTCCGGGACCGGCGCCGGCGCGACCGCTCCGCCCGACCCGATTGCGGCGACCGCCGGCTGCGGCGTCGCCGTGGCAGCCGGTTCCGGACCGATCAGCGGCCGGACGCGATTCGCGGCGATGTCGACGACCTCGCCCCAGGCACGCGGCCGCGAGGTCGCGGCCCGCCACTCGTCCTCGGCGTTCGGGACCGGCCGGCGCCCGTCGAAGAGCTCGTCGAAGGTGGCCCCGTCGACGCGCTCGTGCTCGACGAGGTACGACGCGAGGCGCCGGAGCGTGTCCATGTTCGTGATCAGCGTTCGGCAGGCCTCGGCGTACGCGTCGTCGAGGATCCCCCGGATCGCCCGGGTCGCGGCGCCCTGGACGTCCGAGGGGAGGGTGTGCTTGCCGGCCTCGGGGACGAGGAAGGAGAGCGTGCCCCGGCCGGAGATTCCGCCGTCGGCCGCCTCGGGATCGCGGCCCATGCCCCAGCGGGTGACCATCGCGGTCGCGATCTTGTTCGCCGCCTCGAAGTCGTTCGACGCGCCGCCGGTGACCTCCTGGAAGAGGAGCTCCTCGGCCGCCCGGCCGCCCATGAGCGCGACGAGCCGGGCGCGGAGGTCCGATTCGGACGGGAGGTCGTTGTCCTCCTGGCTGCTCACGGTGACGCCAAGGGCCTCGCCGTGGGCGAAGAGCGAGATCTCCTCGACCTTGCGCTTGTCGCCGTGGACCTTGCCGCAGATCGCGTGGCCGACTTCGTGGGCCGCGATGATCGAGCGCTCCCGTTCGTCCATCGAGCGCCGCCTCGACGTCCCAACGGCAACTTTGAGCCAGCCGCCGTGGAGGTCCTCGGGCCCGATGGCCGCGGCTGCTCGCCGGGCCGCGAGGATCGCCGCCTCGTTGAGCAGGTCGGCCAGCATCGCGCCCGAGAAGCCATACGTCTTGCGCGCGATCTCGCCGAGGTCGACCGTCGCCGAGAGGGGCTTGTTCCGCGCGTGAACCCCCAAGATCGCCTCGCGGCCGGCGACATCGGGCAGTCCGACGTGGATCTTGCGGTTGAACCGGCCGGGCCGGAGGACCGCCGAATCGAGCGTATCGAGGCGGTTCGTCGCGGCGATGACGACGATGTCCTCGGTCGTGCCGAAGCCGTCGAGTTCGACGAGCAGCTGGTTGAGGGTCTGTTCGCGCTCCTCGTGGCTGTTCGGGCCGCCGCGGGCCTTGCCGAGCGCGTCGAACTCGTCGAAGAAGATGACGCCGCGGCCCAGCTTGCGGGCCTGGGCGAAGAGGTCGCGGACGCGTCGTGCCCCGACGCCGACGTACTTCTCGACGAACTCCGAACCCGACGCGTGGTGGAACGGAACGCCGGCTTCGGCCGCGACCGCCCGGGCGAGCATCGTCTTGCCGGTCCCGGGCGGTCCGAAGAGCATGATCCCGCGCGGGATCCGGGCACCGAGCTTGTGGAACTTCTCCGGCGTCCGCAGGAATTCGATCGTCTCGGTCAGCTCGAGTTTCGCCTCGTCGCAGCCCGCGACGTCGGCCAGGCGGACGGTCGGCGCCGCGTCCGACTCGGCGACGGTGACGGACCCGTCGGCCGCCGCTGCCTGCGGCATGATCGTCCGGAACGAC
This sequence comes from Candidatus Limnocylindrales bacterium, assembly GCA_035709325.1. GTDB lineage: Bacteria > Chloroflexota > Limnocylindria > Limnocylindrales > CSP1-4 > CF-46. Next base: position 10,355 of record DASTEU010000188.1, read on the forward strand.
GCCCCGTCGCGGGCCGTCGCGTGGCCCCGTCGCGACATCCGGAAGACCATGAAGATCATGAGGATCAGCATCGAGGTCGGCAGCAGGATCGCGAGGAAGTTGGGGCCCGGTTCGGTGCCGACCGGGCTGACCTGGAGGGCCTCGGCGGTCAGCAGCCCGCCGTAGCCCATCGCCGCGAGGGCCGCGACTGCCTGTCCCGCCGAGACCGCCAGGTTGACGGCCACGACCTGTCCGTCGCTCGTCCGGGCGAGAAGCGTCTCGGTCGGGGCACCGGACGCGTCCGTGCCGCGAACCGCGGTGATCGCCACGACCTCGCCGGCCTCGACGTGGCGCTGGAGCTCGACGAGGGTCCAGCCGGCGCTGTACGTGAACGTGGGCTGGCCGCCTCCGGTCGCGCTGCCGGCCGGCCGGTTACCGGCGAGGAGGAGGGCGCCGCCGGCCGCGATCGCCACGACGATGATCAGGGCGAGCGCGGCGATCGTCGTCCGGGGCCGGCGGCGGAGCGTCGTTCTGCCGCGCGACGTGGCACGCCCGAGCGAATCGACGATGCGGCGAAAGTACTTCATCGCGGTCTGGACATCTACCGGGTTGGTGGGCTTGACGGAGGCTGCCCGGATCGTGGCGGACGCGTGGGCTCGCTGCCATCACCAAATCGGGTGGTATTCGCCTGCGTCATCCGACGGAGGCGGAGGTGACCGAAGGTCGCGGTTGTCGACGGGAGAGCGGGGTGGCGACGCTGGGAATGTGTGACGGTGGCCGGAGGTCCACGCCCCAGCCTGCGGTGGGATCCGGCGGTGGCCCGAGGATACACGGCACACCGTTTGGCCGCATCGCGCCCGGCGGAGCGTAAGGTCCCGAGTTCGGGCAGGACTCCCGAATTAAGGCAGCGCCGCCGTGCGAATGGGGCTGCAGCCGGATTGCGAGCGGACCGATCGGAACGAGGATCGGGGCATCAGGGAGCCGGCCGAGCGAACGAACTGGTCGAAGCCGAGCCGGCCCCCGTGGAGGTATCAGATGTCCGGATCGACTCGCACCGCCCAGGCGCCCCTGGGTCTCGGTCAGCTGTGGGCCGCGCTCGTCGCGATCACCCTCGTCATCGTCCTTGCCGCGGCCGTCGCGCTCGGCCAGATCGCGGCCTCGAAGCCCCAGGCCGCCCCGGCCGGCGGCGCCGTTCCGGTCGTCGATCGCGGCGCCATGGAAGGCCCCGCCTACACCGCCCCCGACGGGGCCGGCTCCGGCGGCTCGAACGGGACGCGCTTCGCGCAGTAGCCGCCAGCGGCGGCCGATCGGGGATCGACCGCCGACGTCGAGGAAATCAAGTGCCGCCCCGGCAAGGGGCGGCACTTCCTTGTGCGCGACAACGTCGGTGGTCCCGCGGCCCGGCGGGCCGGCCCTGGTTCAGTGGAGCGGGAGACGGGGATCGAACCCGCGACATTCAGCTTGGAAGGCTGACGCTCTGCCAACTGAGCTACTCCCGCCCGGGGGCGACGAACGGACCGTGCTGATGGGATCGACGGATCGCCGACCCCGCCCCGGTTCCTTCAGCCAACGGCGAATGAGACCCAGACAGGTCGGCCGAGGCACATCGGAGCCTCGTCCGGACAAGCTCGCAGATCCCGCGACGCCGTTCGTCGAAGTCTATCAGTCGACCATCGCGACCTCGTGCTGGAAGGGAAAAGGCCAACGACGATGGCCGCCTCGTCTCGCTTCACCGCGCAACCTCGCACGGAAGCCGTGGGTATGGCGAACTCTTCAGGGCGACCGCTCGCCACGAGATCGCCGGCAAGGAACGGCGATGGCCGTCACCTCGGGTCGCTGAGGTTCAGTCGGTTCGGTCGTCGACGTGCGTCGCACGGAGCTCGTCGCCGGCGGCCGTCAGCCAGCGCCACGCACCCCAGGCCAGCGGCAGCAGACCGACGACGACCGGCGCTGGCCCGAAGACGAGCCCGGTCGCCGCGAGGGCAAGGCCCAGGCCGACGGCGAACGGGGCCAGCGTCGCGTCGGGGGTCCGGCCGGTCTCGTCGACGAACGGCCGGTCGATCTCGCCGCTGCCCTCGACCGGCGCATCGGTCGCATCCGCGACCTCGCCGAGAACATCGGGCACCGAGGTCCGGCGGGACCGGGACCGCCGCCGGACGCGCGCGGACGCCGGGTCGGCGACCAGCCGCGCCCCGATCACTCCGGTCGCGAGGCCGAACCCGGCCAGCAGAACCGTGCCGGCGAGCTCGTACGAGACGAACCAGTAGATCGCGGCGACGATCAGCCCGAACGCGGCCATGAACAGGAAGACCCGCGTCTCCTGGGCCTCGTCGGCGGCGACGAGCCGGCGCAGGAGGCTCACCGGGCCGGCTCCGCGGGAGCAC
>DASTEU010000189.1:0-4964 GCA_035709325.1 Candidatus Limnocylindrales bacterium
AGGCGCTGGCGGAGCATGATCGTCAGGGCCGTCGCGCCGGCGACGACCTTCGCCTCGTCACCGAGCTCGTCGAGCAGGCGGATCGCCTCCGGGACGGACACAGGATCGTAGAAGGCGAGCGATGTGGGCATCAGCCATCCTGCTCGAGTGGCGGGGAGGCCCGCCGCGACGGGGACCGACGAAGGCCGTCGGTATACAACGGCATTCTATGAGTCCCCCGAAGCCGCGGTCAAACCGCGGCGCACACGCTCCGCGGTCACCGGTAGCTCCCGGACGCGGGACCCGCTGGCGGCCGCGACGGCGTTCGCGACGGCCGGTCCGACCGGGGCGTTCGTCAGTTCGCCCGCCATCTTCGCCCCGAATGCCCCCGGCCCGATCGGCGTCGCGACGTGGACGATGCGGAGGGGCGGGACATCGGCGACGCTCGGGATCTTCACGTCCGCGAGGCTGAGCGTTGTGATCGCGCCGTCCTCGACGAGCATCTCCTCGAGGAGGGCGGCCCCGAGCCCGAAGACGAAACCGCCCTCCAACTGGCCGCGGTGGGCGATGGGATTGATGATCGTCCCGACGTCGGCGGCGATCGCGGCGTTCGTGACGGCCACCGCGCCGGTCTCACGGTCGACCTCGACCTCGACGGCGCAGGCGGCGAAGTCGTAGTCGCCGGGCTCGTCGTCGGCGTGGGCGGCCGCCTCGTAGACGGTCGCGAGCTCGGCTGGAGTCGCCGGCTCGATAAGTCGACCGACGACCGCGTCGTACGTTGCCACCTCCGCGCCGGTCACCCGATGGATGAACCGGTCGTCGACGAGGGCAGTCTCCGCGAAGGCGTCCGGCAGCGCCCCCGGCAGCCGCTCGTCGAGCCACTCCCGGATCTGCTCGCCGAGGGCCTGGGCGGCTCGGCTGCCGATGTGCGTCACCCGGCTGCCGCCGACGCCCTGGTCGAAGGGCGTCTCGCTTGTCGGCAACGAGGTGACGACGACCCGCGCCTCGTCGACCGAGGCGGCGAGCGCGAGGGCCCGCCGCATCACTTGCCACGTCCCCGAGCCCTGGTCGGGCACGCCAGTCCGGATTTCGATCCGGCCGTCGTGATGGAGTCGAGCCCGGAGCGGCTGCTTGCCCGCTCCGACGTGACGGGCGCTCATCGCGATGCCGACGCCGCGGCCGGCTGGCCGGGCCCGGTCCCAGTCGATCGCCCGCCCGGCTGCCGCCAGAACCTCGACCGCGCGGGCTTCTCGGTAGCGCTCACCGGCCGCGCCGAGATCGCCCGGCCGGACGGCGTTCCGGAGCCGGAATGCGAGGGGGTCCTCGCCGAGCGCCCCGGCGAGCTCGTCAATCTGGGACTCCCCGGCGAACAGCGCCTGGACCTCACCCGGCGTCCGCATGTGACCGGCCGGGACGCGGTTCGTGTAGACCGTCCGGGCGTCGATGCTGACGTTCGGGACCCGATAGCCGGCGAGCGTCGCCGTGGCCCCGGTCAGGGCCAGATGCGGCAGCGGCTTCGCCCCGGCATATGCGCCGCCGTCGAACAGCAGCCGCGCCTCGTGGGCGAGGAGGCGGCCCTCCGCATCGACCGCGGTCCGGAGGCGCATCAAGGAGGCATGCCGGACGTTCGTCTGGCCGAGCTCCTCCGCGTAGCGCATGACAGCCCGGATCGGCCGCCGGGTGACCCTCGCCAGCTCGAGGCAGGCGAATTCGTCGACCGAGTAGCCCTTCCCGCCGAAGTCGCCTCCGATGTAGGCCGCGTCGACATCGATCTGCTCGACCGGCAGTCCGCTCGCCGCGGCCAGCTGGCGGCGGAGTCCAAACGGGGTCTTGTTCGTCGATACGACCCGGGCGATACCGTCGTCGTCGATCCAGACGAGCGTGGCGTGTGGCTCGAGGTAGGCGCTGTGCTGCATCGGCGTGCGGTACGTCCCCGTGACGACCCGCGCCGCCCGGGCGAAGACCGCCTCGATGTCCAGCTCGCCCCGCCTGACCGTCAGTTGGCCCTGGACGTTGGGATGCGGGACCGGCTTCCGCTCGCCGTCGAAGTACGCGTAGTCGGCCGCGTTCGGGTGGAGGATCGGGGCGCCGTCCGCCTGCGCCTGGTCGAGGTCGAAGATCGCCGGCAGCTCCTCGAGATCGACGTCGATGGCAGCGACCGCGGCATCGGCCGCCTCGACGGACTCGGCCGCAACGGCCGCCAGCCGATCGCCGCTGAACAGGACCCGATCCCAGCACAGGACCGGACGGTCGAGGAGTCGCCGCCCGAATCGCGCCCCGCGGACGTCCTCGCCGGTCAATACGGCGTGGACGCCGGGCAGGGCGAGCGCCGCCGTCACGTCGATGGAGCGGATCCGGGCGTGGGGGAGGGGGCTGCCGAGGAACCGGGCGTGGAGCATGCCGGGGCGGCGGACGTCGGCCGCGAAGCGGGCCGAGCCGGTGACCTTCGGGGCGCCATCGACCCTCTCTTCGGGCCGGCGAAGGGCCTCGAGCGTGCCCGCGTCGGGTCGCGCGGTCGGGGCGCTCACGCCGACCCTCCGGGCGTGGGCCGGAAGCCCGTCAGCGCCTGTAGAAGGCGTCGCGTCCAGACGCCGGTCATCTCACGCTTGTAGTCGGCCGAGCCGCGGACATCGTCGATCGGATCGACCGCCGCCATCACGGCGTCGGCGGCGGCAGCGATCCGGGCCTGGCTCGGCGATCCGCCGCGGAGGGCGGCCTCGGCCGCCGGAACCCGGAGCGGGACGGCCGCGGCCGAACCGAGAGCGATCCGAGCATCGCCGAGCGAGCCGTCGGCGGCGAGATCGAGACGTGCCGCGACCGAAACCGTCGCGTAGTCGTCAGCCGTCCGCGGCAGAAATTTCTCGAAGCCGGCGCGGCTCGTTGGAGCGACGGGCGGGACGCGGATCGCCGTGAGGATCTCGTCCGGGCGCAGGACGGTCTCGAAGACGTCGACGAAGAAGCCATCGAGCGGCACTCGGCGCCGGCCGCCCGGACCGGCGATCTCGACCTCGGCGTCGAGGACGAGGAGGATCGGCGGCGGGTCCTGGGCAGGATCGGCATGAACGAGATTGCCGCCGATCGTCGCCTGGTTCCGGATCCGGACGGTCGCCACTCGGCCGACGACGTCGGCCAGGACCGGGGCCAGTCGGCGTACGACGCGGCTCGTCTCGATGCTCCGCAGCGTCGCCGTCGCCCCGATCACGAGTCGGCCGTCCGCCTCCTCGGCGATCGCGTCGAGCCCCGGGATCGCGCCCAGGTCGATCGTCGGGCCTCGCGCGACGAGACCCTGCTTGCGAAGCAGGGTCAGGGCTGTGCCACCGGCGAGGAGCTGAGCGCCGCCGCCGGCCAGTCGCTCGAGCGCATCGTCGAGCGTGTCCGGCCTGGCGTAGGTTGCACCGATCACGTGCGCTCCGGCGGGTGCTGGGACGCGGAGTCCGTGGCCTCCTCGATCGCCGGGCGCATCGCAAGCGGGCCGGGCCGCTGCCCACTCGCCGCGAGGACGGCCTGGACGATCCCGTAGTAGCCGGTACAGCGGCAGAGGTTACCGGTCATCCAGTCGCGAACGCGGGCCTCAGTCGGCTGAGGATCCTCGGCCAGGAGCGCGGTCGCGGCCACGACCTGGCCCGGCGTGCAGATCCCGCACTGGAAGCCGCCGTGACGGATGAACGCCTCCTGAACCGGCGACAGTGCTCCGTCCGCCCCGGCGATCCCCTCGATCGTGACGACCAAGCGCCCGTCGACCTTCACGGCCGGGAGGATGCAGGCGGTCATCAGCGCGCCGTCGACGAGGACGCTGCACAGCCCGCAGACTCCGACCGAGCAGCCCTCCTTCGTCCCGGTCAGCCCGAGGTCGTCCCGGAGGACGTCGAGGAGGACCCGGTCGGGCGCGACCGACACCTCGTACGGCCGGCCGTTGACGTCGAACTGGAGGTCGACGAGATCCACTACCTCGACGTTCATCGGGTGGGCCCGCGGACCGTGACCCCGTTGCCATCGGCGCCGGCCCCGGCCCGATCGCGCAACCCGCGGAGGATCTTCTCCGGCGTGATCGGCAGCTCTCCGATGTGGACGCCCGTCGCCCGGAAGATCGCGTTGCCGATCGCCGGCATGACCGCCGGCAGCGACGTCTCGCCGACGCCATGGATCTCGCGCCGGTCGTCGCTCTCGACAACGAGAATCGACAGCTCGCGGGGCATGTCGGGACCGCTCGAGATCATGTAGTCGCCGAGGTTCCCGTTCTGGAGTTGACCGCCATCGAAGACGAGCGACTCGAAGAGGGCCTGGCCCACGCCGAAGGCGACGTTGCCCTCGGTCTGCAGGTCGCATTGGACGGGATTGACGATCCGGCCGGCGTAGACGGCGGCGTGGTACTGGAGGACGACGGTCCGTCCAGTCTCGAGATCGACCTCGACCTCGGCGGCACCGGCCGCCTGGTGCCAGTGAGGCGCGGCGATTCCCTGCCCTGTCTGCGGATCGAGCCCGCCCTCCGTCTTGAAGGCCCCGTCGCCCAGGAGGTTGCCGGAGCGCGTCTTCCGGACGAGCGCGCCGTACTCGATCGCTCTGTCCCACGCGCCCTTGGCGACGACCTTGCCGTCACGCAGTTCGAGATCGGCAGGCGCGATCTCCAAGGCGTCGCCGCCCAGCCGGAGGAGCTGCTCCGCGATCCGATCGCAGGCCGATGTGACGGCGCCGCCCATTGCAAACGTCGATCGGGATGCGCTCGTCTGTTGGTCGTAGGGGGTGAGGTGCGTGTCGGGGATCGAGACCCGGACGCGCTCCACCGGCAGGGCCAGGCGCTCGGCGGCCAGGATCGCCATCGCTGACTGGAGGCCCTGTCCCATCTCAACCGATGAGGTGAGTACGTCGAGGGAGCCATCGTCGTTGAGTTTTGCGCCGGCGGTCGAGGTAGACGGACTGATCGAGCCCTTGATGATGCAGGACAGGCCCTTCGCACGGACCTTCGTGCCGGTCCGCTCCGGGCCCGA
>DASTEU010000190.1:0-4008 GCA_035709325.1 Candidatus Limnocylindrales bacterium
GCCCGTCCTGCACGGCCGTCGGGTCGCAGTCGTGGGCGGCGGCAACGTCGCAATGGATTCGGTCCGGACCGCGCGGCGCCTGGGTGCATCCGACGCGATCGTCGTCTACCGGCGGGGGCGCGAGGAGTTGCCTGCCCGGGCCGAGGAGGTCCATCACGCCGAGCAGGAGGGCGTCCGCTTCGAGCTCCAGGTCGCCCCGATCGAAGTGGTCGGCGACGAGGCGGGCTGGGTCGCCGGCCTGCGGTGCGTGCGGATGGAGCTCGGCGAACCCGACGAATCGGGCCGCCGCCGGCCGCAGCCGATTCCGGACTCCGAGTTCGTCATCGACTGCGACATGGTCGTCGTCGCGATCGGCACGCGGAGCAACCCGCTCCTGACCGCGAGCGCGCCCGAGCTCAAGGTCAACGAGTGGGGCTACATCGAGACCGATGCCTACGGGGCGACGAGCATGGCAGGCGTCTTTGCGGGCGGCGACATCGTCCGCGGCGCGGCCACGGTCATTCTCGCGATGGGCGACGGCAAGCGCTCGGCGGCCGCGATCGACGCGTACCTGCGGGGCGTGCCCTGGCCGCCGCCGGAGGAGGCGCCGGCCGAAGCGGAGCCCGAGCCGAAGCACCGCGCCGCCCCGGCTTCGGCCGTCGCGTAGACCGTTCCTGACCGCCGGCCGCGACATCCCCGCACCCGCGCGCGCCCCGTTTACCAACCCGGGGAGTGACACGTCGACGTCCCCTCCCACGTCGTCCCGTTTACCAACCCGGGGAGTGATACGCGCGGGCGCGGGCTCGTCCGAGCGGCCGGCCGCCGGAGCTCACGCAGGGCGGACGCTCCCCGGGCGCCGCGGGCCCGCTGTACGCCGCCTCGGCTGCGTGTACCACCACCCCGGTTGGTAGCCGGGAGAAACACAGGGCCCGCCCGGCCGCCCGGCGTCGCGGTCGGCTGACCGTACTAGCTCGCGACAGCGGGGCTCCCCGTCTCGACGTCGGCGCTGACGTCGAGGGCCAGCCCGACGCGCCTCACGCACGGCGCCCGCTCGCCGGGGCGCTCCGGACCCGCTGGGCGCCGCCCCGGGCGCGTGTACCACCACCCCGGTTGGTATTCGGGAGAGACACGAGATCCAACAGGTCCCGGCGCGCCCCCGGTGGGGCCATCGGCGGTGAAGGTCTCGATGATTCCGAGGTGAGGCCCGCCGACGAGCATGACGCCATGGATGACATCCGGATCGGGCGGATCCTGCGGGTGCTCCGGCGGCGTCTCGGGCTGACCCAGGCTCAGCTCGCGGTGCGGGCCGGCGTCTCACAACAACTCATCTCGCTCATCGAGCGCGGTCACGGCTCGACCCTCTCGAGTCGGACGCTTCGACGCGTCTTCGCCGCCGTCGACGCTCGCTGGGAACCGACGGTGAGCTGGCGCGGCGGCGAGCTCGACCGGCTGCTCGACGAGGACCATGCGCGCCTCGTCGCGGAGACCGTCCGGCGGCTGACGGCGCTCGGCTGGGAGGTCGCCGTCGAGGTGACCTACTCGGAGTACGGCGAGCGCGGCTCGGTGGACGTGCTCGCCGCCCGTCCGGAGCTCCTGGCGGTCGCGGCCGCGGAGATCAAGTCGGACATCACGACGCTCGAGGGGACCGTCCGAAAGACCGACGAGAAGGATCGGATCGTCCGGCGCGTGCTGTGCCAGGAGCGCTTCGGGTTCGACCCCGCTCCGTCGGCCGGATCCTCGTGCTGCCCGCGACCGAGACCGCCCGGCGGCGCGTCCGCCGCAGCTCGGCGATTCTTGATGCCGCCTTTCTCTCCCGAGGGGCGGATGTCCGGGGGTGGCTGCGCACGCCGCGTGGCGACCTGAAAGGCCTGCTGTTCCTCCCGCATACCAACCGGAGTGGTGGTACACGCGCTCAGGGCGGCGCGCAGCGGGTCCGGAGCGCCCGGGCGAGTGGGCGCCGTGCGTGAGGCACGTCAGCCGGCGGGCCGGACGGCGCCGCGCCGGCCCGTATCACTCCCCGGGTTGGTAAACGGGATGGCGACGCTGGGCGCGCGATGGTCCCTCAACTCGCCATTCCGCCGAACCGTCGGGCGCGGAACCGGTCGATCGGATAGCGAGTGGCGCCGGTTAGCGCGAGGTCCGCCAGGATCTCGGCGATGACCGGCGCGAACTTGAACCCGTGCCCCGAGCACGCCGAGGCGAACGCGACGCCGGGCGCGGCCGGGTGCGTGTCGATGACGAAGTGCTCGTCGGGCGTGTTCGTGTAGAGGCAGACCGTCGAGCTCGACAGCAAGCCGTCGGCGCCCGGCATGTGGGCCCGGACGAACGCCCGGATCCGCGCCTCGTCGGCCGGCCGAAGCTCGCGATCGACGTCGTCGGCCGAGGCCGCGAAGTCGCCCGAATGGTGCCGCGCGACCTTGAGCCCGGCGTCGGCGTCATACGGGAAGCCGTAGAAGGAGCCGTCGGTCGTCGTCTCGAGGATCCAGACCGGCAGGCGACCGACCGACACCTCGGCGATCGGGACCTTCGGTTCGAACCAGGCCACCGGGATCCGTTCGACGGCGAGCGGCAGCGCCAGGTCGGCGACGAAGCGGCCGCACCACGGACCCGCCGTCAGGACGAGATGATCGCCGCCGAACACGCCGCCCCCGGACGTCTCGACCTCGAAGCCGCCGCCGACTGCCGGCCGCCAGTGGACGGCCTCTGCGCCGAACCGCAGCGCAGCGCCGAGCCTCTCGGCCCGCGACAGCGCCGCCTCGATCGCCGCGTCGGATCGCAGGAAGCCTGCCTGCTCCTCGACGAGTGCCCGTGCCCCGTCGGGCGGCACGAACACCGGCCATCGCCGGCGGATCTCGTCGCGGTCGATCACCTCGTGCGGGAGCCCGTGCTCGCGGGCGCTCCGGATGGCGCCATCGAGGACGGTGCTGCCCGGAAGCCCGCCGTAGAAGCCACCGGTCGGCGTGAGGATCGGGACGCCCGCCTCGGCCTCGAGCTCGCGCCAGCGTTCCCACGATTCGACCGCGAGCGGCACGTACGAGGGATCCTCGAAGTAGGCCAGCCGGATGATCCGGGTCCGCCCGCCGGACGATCCGAACGCCTCCCCCCGCCCGAACCGCTCGAGCCCGAGCACCCGCAGCCCGCGACGGGCCAGGGCCAGCGCCGCGGCGCTGCCGTGCGCGCCGAGCCCGACGACGATCGCGTCAAAGGTCTCCATCGGCCGGCGCCTGGCCGTCAGAACGCCCGCGAGGCCGCCAGCCGGTCGACGATGAGCTTCTTCACCCCTTCGACCGGGACGCGATCCTGGGCCATCGAATCACGGTCGCGCACGGTCACCGCCCCGTCCTCGAGCGACTCGACGTCGACCGTCACGCACCACGGCGTACCAATCTCGTCCTGGCGCCGGTAGAGCTTGCCGATCGCGGCGGTGTCGTCGTACACGGCCATGACATCGGTCGCGAGGTCGGACCGGAGACGGTGGCACAGCTCGACGATCTCGGGCCGCTTCTTGAGCAGCGGCAGGACCGCGACCTTGTACGGTGCCAGCTCGGGATGGAGGCCCAGCACGACCCGCTTCTCGCCGCGGACCTCTTCCTCGCGGTACGAATCGATGAGGAAGGTGAACGCCGACCGATCCGGACCGCCGGCAGTCTCGACGATGAACGGGACGAAGTGCTCCTCGGTCGCGGGGTCGAAGTACTCGAGGTTCTCGCCCGACGCCTCGGCGTGGCGCGACAGGTCGAAGTCGCCGCGGTTGTGGATCCCCTCGAGCTCCTTCCAGCCGAACGGGAAGCGGTACTCGATATCGATCGCCTTCTTCGCATAGTGGGCCAGCTCGTCGGGAGCGTGCTCCCGGTAGCGGAGGCGGGCGGGGGTGACGCCGTAGCGGGTATACCAGTCGAACCGGCGAGGCAGCCACTCCTCGAAGATCCGGGCCGCCTCGTCGGGCCGGACGAAGTACTGCATCTCCATCTGCTCGAACTCGCGCATCCGGAAGACGAAGTTGCCGGGGCTGATCTCGTTGCGGAACGA
>DASTEU010000191.1:0-2792 GCA_035709325.1 Candidatus Limnocylindrales bacterium
GAGGACGGGCGCGCCCGGACGCTCGAGGAGGTCGGCAAGGAGTTCAACGTCACCCGCGAGCGGATCCGCCAGATCGAGGCGAAGGCGCTCCGCAAGCTGCGCCACCCGTCGCGGTCGCGGAAGCTCAAGGATTACCTCGAGTAGGCCGCGGGGGAATCGCTGCCCCTTCCGCGACTCGGTGGTGCCCCCCGACAACCGATGACGGGCGGTCCGGTGCGGACTGCAGCGGGACGTTGCGGAGCCGCCCGGTCCGCGCGTCCGGCGTCGTAGTACGAGGGTCCGGGTGGTCTCGGCGCGTCGCGCGCGGTAGGGTCGGTGGAGGTCGGAGGATGACCGTGAACCGTGCCCCGGGGGCTGGGTGGGCGGACTCGGTCGGTCGCCGATCGCTGCACTCATCGGCCCGCCGAACCGTCGGCTCATGACGGCCCCGGCCAAGACAGGAGCCCCCGATCGATGAATCGCTCGTCTTCGACGAAACGAACCTTCACGGCTGCGCTCGTCGCCGCCCTCGCGGCCTCGCTCGCATTCGGCGGTCTCGCCGCCGCCAAGGACAACCCGAACAAGGGCAAGGGCAAGGACAAGCAGCGGACGGAGCAGGTCGAGCCGCGCGGGAACGCCCAGCCGGCCGGCGCCACGCAGGCCAGCCTGAAGGTGAAGGGCAACGCCTCGCACCCGGGCAGCGTCTTCCGCGTCCTCGCCGTCCTGAAGGCTCCGAAGGACGCCCGGCCCGACACGATGGATGCCGTCGTCCACTTCGCAACCGGTGACCTCGAGGTCGAGCTGACCCGGTCCGGCGGTGGGGCCGCGTACCATGCCTTCGTCCCGGTCCCCGATGACGAGCCCGAAGGCGTCGTGCTCATCGACGCCACCGCCGACGTCGACGGGGAGACGCTCGAGGCGACCGGCGCCGGCAAGATCCTCGACCGCGGCGACGACGAGGAAGCGGCCGTCGAGGAGACCGAAGAGGAGGTCTCCGAGGAGCCGAGCGGGTCGGCCGACACGTGTGAAGCCGACGAGCCCTCGGACGACCCCTCGGACGACCCGAGTGACGATCCCAGCGACGACCCCTCGGACGACCCGAGCGACGACCCGAGCGACGACCCCTCGGACGATCCCAGCGACGACCCCTCAGACGACCCGGCGGACGACGAGTCCGACGAGTGCGAGGATGAGGCGCCGACCTTCCAGCTCACCAAGGAGATGATCCAGGCGGTCCTCGCGTACCTCCAGTCCATCTTCGCCTGACCGCTCGGCCTCCGGCCGACGTTCGCTCCACTGGCGCCCCCGCCCGGCTGGCGGGGGCGCCGCTCTGTTCTGCCCCGTCCGTGCCGTCCACTCGCGGCTCACCGCTCACCGGGTCGATGCCGGCCAGCCAGGCCGTGATCGGGCCGTGGGCGGCGGGCTCGATGCCGTAGCGATAGCTGCCGGCCACGACCGGCGACGGCATCGCCCGCACGAGGCCGCCCGTCACGAGTCGCCGCAGCGAGCGAGCGAGCGCCGCGTGATCAAGCCCGACGAGGGGCACGAGGTGGGCCGCCCGGCGGGGCCGGAGGGCCAGCAGCCCGACGATCCTGCGGCACATCGGATCGGCGAGCAGCTCGAATGCACGCGTCGCAGCGCCTGCGTCCTCGTTCACGGGATGATCATCGCCGCGACCGATTCACCGGCCGTGCCGTGCCGCTTCACCGGCCGTGCCGTGCCGCTTCACCGCGGCTGCACGGCCGCTTCGCCGGTCAGGCCCTTGGCGGCGACCCCGGCTCGTCGCCGGTCGCGACCGGCAGGTCAGACCGGCTCCAGTCGCTGAAGGAGCCCGGATAGAGGAGGGGAGCGGGCCGGCCGGCAAGGCGCAGGGCGAACGCCGTGTGGCACGCCGTGACGCCGCTACCGCACGACGTGACGACCGGCCGGTCGGGCGGAGCGAGCGTGGAGAAACGCTTCGCAAGCTCGTCGCCGGACAGGAAGCGCCCGTCGTCCGTGAGAGCAAGCCGGGCAGGCGCGTTCACCGCCGTCGGGATGTGGCCGGCCCGCGGGTCGACCGGCTCGGTGTCGCCGCGGTATCGCTCGGCCACCCGCGCGTCGACGAGCGTCACCTCGGGCAGCCGCGGCACGAGCTCGTCGCGGTCGATGACGTTCGACCAGCGGTCGCGCAGCCGGAGCGTCCGCGGCTCGGCCGGCCCCGGCGGCTCAGTGGTGAGCGGCAGCCCCGCCTCGCGCCAGGCTCGGAGACCCCCGTCGAGCAGGGCGGCCCGGGGATGACCCAGGTCGTCGAGCATCCACCACAGCCGCGCCGCGATCGTGCCGTACGCGTCGTCGTACGCCACGATGAGGTCGTCCGATCCGAACCCGAGCTCGCCGAGGAGCGCCGCGAACGCCACCGGCTCGGGCAGCGGGTGCCGGCCCGGCCCGCCGGGCGCGGCCAGGTCGCGATCGAGGTCGACGAAGACGGCGCCCGGGATGTGGCCCGCGGCGTACTCCCGACGGCCCCGTTCGGGATCGCCGAGGTACCAGCGCACGTCGGCGATCCGGACGGTCGGGTCGTCGAGGCGCGCGGCGAGGTCGGCCGCCGAGATCAGGCTCACCCCCCGAGTATGCCGCGCCGCGGCGCCGAACGGCCAACGGCCCGGCGCGGGCGGGACCGGCCCGACCCCGTGCTATCCTGTCGCGCGGCGCCGCGTCCCGAGCGGATGCACGCCCGGACCGGTTCCCGGTCCCTCCGCTCCGGCGTAGCTCAGTGGTAGAGCGGGCGGCTGTTAACCGCTTGGTCGTAGGTTCGAATCCTACCGCCGGAGCCA
>DASTEU010000192.1:0-5256 GCA_035709325.1 Candidatus Limnocylindrales bacterium
GACCGCGGTCCGGCCGGCTGGCAGACGCTCGACACGGCCTTCTCCCGGCTCAAGCTCGACCTCGGCGTGACGGCGGAAGAGGTGGCGGTCGATCCGGACCCGGGGCCGATCGCCCGGGACTTCGTGACCTACGAGCGAGCCGTTTCCGAGGGCGGCGGGTTGGACTTCGACGACCTCGTCGCCGGGGCCCTTCGGGCGCTCCGGCCGGGCGGCCCGCTCCTCGATCGGTGGCGCTTACGCTGCGGCCACCTCCTTGTCGATGAGGCCCAGGACCTCGATCGGGCCCAGCTCCGATTGGCCCTCCTTCTCGCGGCCCCGGCGAACCGGATCTTCCTGGTGGGCGACGACGACCAGTCGATCTACGGCTGGCGGCTTGCGGACGTCCGGCGACTCCTAGCGCTCGACGGCGCGCTGCCCGGACTGCGGCGGGTGGATCTCGAGGTGAACTACCGCTGCCCGCGCGTGGTGATCGAACGCTCGGTCCGGCTCGTCGAGCACAACCGGGAGCGGTTCGCCAAGGTGGTCCGGTCCGCCCCGGACGCCCCGGGTCGGATCGTCCTCGCGGGCGACGGCTCGGACGAATCGGTCCGGCTGGGTCGGGTCCTCGAGCACTTCCCGGACGACGACTCGACGCAGGCGATCCTGGCCCGGACGAACCGCGAGCTCTTGCCCGCGGTCGCGGTCGCCCTCGAGCGGCGCCTGCCGTTCCGGCCGCCCGGAATCGAGCTGCTCGTCACGTCGCCGCTCGTCGATCGCGCGCTCGACGAAGTCGAGTCGTCGACCGATGCCGCCCCCCCGGTTCTCGCCCGGCTCGAGCTGGTCCGCCGGCGCTGGGCCGAGGCCGGACGAGGCGACGACGAGCTGGACCCGGACGCGCCCGGTCCGGCCGAGATCGCGGCCGCGCTCGTGAGCTGGGCCGTGCCGTTCCCGGATCTCGCCGCGTTCCGAGCGGCGATCGCCGCCCGGCGCGAGGCCCTGTCCGCGCTCTGCCGTGACGATGCGCCGTTGACGCTCGCGACGGCTCACGGCACGAAGGGGCTCGAGTTCGACCACGTCGCGGTCATCGGGCTCGACGTCGGGCGGTTTCCGAGCCGCCGCTCGGTCGCCGAGTCGCCCGACCCGGATCGGGCGCTCCAGGAGGAGCGACGCCTCGCCTACGTCGCGTGGACGCGGGCGCGGCGCTCGTTGACGCTCGTCTTCGACCCGGCCGCACCTTCGCGGTTCCTGCTCGAGGCCTTCGACGCCGAGGAGCTGGGGCTGGCCCCGGAGCCGGACCTCGCCGGGGAGCTCACGGGCCGCCGCTAGACTGCATGCGATGACGAGCCCGCCGCTCCGGCGCCCCGACGATCGCCACGAGCCGATGCTGCGCGGAGAGCTCGTCTACCTGCGGCCCGGCGAGCGGAGCGACATCCCGCTCTTCGTCCGCTGGATGTCGGACGCCCGGACGACGCGCAACCTGCTGATCCGCAGCCCGATCGGCCACGCGCTCGAGGAGCGCTGGTTCGATTCGATGATCGAGCAGCACGGTCGCGAACGCTGGTTCTTCGTCATCTGCCGCCTCGTCGACGGCCGGCCGGTTGGCTCGCTCGACCTCCATGCGCTCGACCACACGAACGGGAGTGCCGGCATCGGCATCGCGATCGGCGACCCTGCCGACACCGGCCAGGGCTACGGCAGCGACGCCCTGCGGGTCCTCGCCCGCTTCGCCTTCGACGAGCTCCGCCTCGTCCGGCTCTGGCTCGACGTGTACGACGAGAACGAGGGCGCCCGGCGCCTCTACGAGCGGCTCGGGTTCGTCCACGAGGCGACGTTCCGTCACGGCGTCTTCCGGCGCGGCCGGTTCCGGGACGTTCACCGCCTCGGCCTGCTCCGCGAGGAGTGGGACGCCGGCCAATAGGGCCGCCGACGGCGGCGGGGCGCGGGGCCGGTGGTCCGCGGCCTATCGGTCGGCGAACGCGTCCCGCCTGGCAAGGACCCTGAGGAGGCGATCGACCGCCTCGAGGAACGGTTCGGTGACGTCCGAGGGCAACGCGTCGCGCACCGAATCCTTGGGTCCGTAGGCCGCCCGAGCCCGCAAAGCCGCCGCCCAAACCTCGCGCAGCCCCCCGTCGCGGAGCGGCTCCGCGAGCGGGAGCAGGTACCGCTCCCAGCGCTCGTAGCCGGTCTCGGAGGCGGCCTCGACGAGCCGGTCGAGGTGACGGGCGGCCGCGAGCGCCGCCTCGTCGACCGCCGGCAGCTCGTGGCGGGCGGGGCCGGCCGGGAGGCTCGCCCCGCCCCGGCGGGCCGCTCCCTCAGGCATCCGGGGCGGCGATCAGGAGGGGCAGCCGCTTGCGCTCCGAGCCGTTGACGAGGATCCGGAACGAGTAGTCACCGGGCGCCGGAAACGTGACGTTCCAGAGGTCGATCGAAAACGTCAGGATGCTGTCGCGTCCGTCGTGCGAGCCGCGGGCGGTCAGGCTGCCCGTCGCCCCGGCCACCTCGTGCCCGTCGGGATCGAGCAGGACGAACCGGATCTCGTGTTCCCGTTCGGTCTCGGGGGCCGTCACGAGCAGCCCGACGACGAGCGCGATGTGGGGATGGCGCAGCGGGAACGTCCGGCCGCCGATCCGGGCGACGCCGCCGCCGAGGACGTGGAACTTCTGGCCCGGCGGCGTCTCCGCGGCGTCGGCGAGGAAGGCGTATTCGATCTCGGGCATCGCCCTAATCGTACTTCGGAGCGGGGCATCGCTTCGGCGCCGACGAACGAACGCGAACCGCGCGGCGGTTCAGCCGCGGCGACGGGCCAGGGCCTCCTCGATCGCCCAGATCGCCAGCGGTCGGAGGTACATGCTCGCACGGTAGTTGCCGTCGCGGTCGTAGGCCTCCGGCGTGCGGAACCAGAGCCCGCGGTTGTAGGTGACGTTCCAGGCGCCCCATGCCGTCCGCCACGCCTCCTGGGTCAGGCCCCGGCCCAGCATCAGCGCGGCGAGGGCGTACGTCGCCCCGATCCAGACTTCGGGCGACTGCTCGCTCGAGGCGTCGACCGTACCGTCCGGGCGGATGCCGTTGACCGCTCCCATCTGGCCGCCTTCGAAGCCCAGGACGTTGCACTCGTGGATCGTCCGAAGCGTCCGCTCGACGCGCTCGGGCGGCACGACGTCGCCGAGCCCGCACGTATCGGCGTACCACTGGCCCGCGAGCTGGTCGGCCATGATCGAGTCGGCCGATGGTCCCTCGCCCGCGTAGCGGTAATAGCGGCCGGTCCAGAGTCGCCGTTCGAGCGCCTCGCCACCCCGGGCGATTCGATCGCGGAAGCGGTCGACGGTGGCCGGGTCACCCACCGCCTGCCCGACCTCGAGGCCGGCCCGGAGCGCGGCCAGCCAGAGCAGGCCGCCGTAGGCGCTCGGGCCGTGCATCGGCCACGTGTCGTACGTCTGGTCGGGCTCCCCGTCGTGATCCGGCAGGCCGTCGCCGTCCCGGTCGAAGGCGGCCACGTGGTCGAGCGCCGCGACGATCTCCGGCCAGGCGTCGCGGGCGAGCGCCGGGTCGTCGAGGACGACCGCATCTCGCCACAGCTGGAGGACGAACTTGCAGTTGAGGTCCTTCCAGACGTTGACGTTCTGGAAGCGGTAGCTGTTGAGCCGGAGGAACGGGTCGTCGAACGGAGCGCCGACGTCGTGGGGCAGCGCGCCGGGACACTTGCGTTTCGCCGTCAGGCCGCTCCACTCGATCTCGACCGGCGCCGGGTCGTCGACCGCGACGCTCGCGACGAACTCGCGGATGACCGCCCGCTCGAGCCGCGGCCACAGTCTGAGGAGGGCGAACGACGCATAGAAGTTGACGTCGAGCGTGTTGTAGAAGGGGTAATCGAAGGACTCGAGCAGTCCGAACCGCCCGACGTCGCCATCGCCCGCCGCGCCGGCGCCGGACTGGGGCGGCGCGGCCGGGCCGTCGGACGGGGGGCCGGCCGGCCGGACCGGCGGGCCGTCGGTCCAGACGGTGCCGCCGTCGACGAGGTAGTACAGCTCGTTGAAGAGGGCGGCCCGGTACCACTCGGGGCGGGCGGGATCGTCGAGGATCGGCGCCTGCCAGGCGTCGATCGCGGCCGACCAGGCCTTCCGTTGCCGGACGCCTTCTGCGGCGATCGACCAGGCGGTCGTCCCGGACGTGCCGAAGAAGCGGGTATGACGGCGGTTCCAGCGGGTCCCGCCGCCAAACGAGGCGAACGGCAGATCCCAGGCGAGGGCGGCCGGCAGGACGCGGGATTCGCCCGGGCCCAGGTCCACCGTCATCGCCAGAGCTGCCCCGATCGCCTCGCCGGGCCGACTCGGCGGGCCGGGCGGCGTCGGGTCCAGGCGGCCGTCGGTCGCGAAGTCGGCCCACACGTCGGCCCCGTGGTCCACGTCGAACCGCTCGAGGAGCGTGACCGCGGTGCCCGCCTCCTCCGGCGCCGCGATCGCGAACGTGCCGGCCCACGGCGCTCCGGCCGTGTCCGGCGGCCCGGCCAGCACGACGCCGGCGCAGCCGTCGCCGCGAACGGCCGCGTTGCGGTGGCCGCCCCGCCGGTCCTCCCCCGCCCCGCGGCCGATCAGGTTCTGCCACGTCAGCATGAGCCCCACTCTCAGCGGCGTATCCGAGCGGTTCTCGATCGCGGTCTCGAAGATCCCGACCGGGTAGCTCGATTCCCGGTAGTTCCCCGCGATGAGCGGGCTGAACTGGCGCTGGACGACACGGACGGGCAGCTCGTCCCAGTCGATCTCGAACCAGGCGTACGGCATCCGCGCGTGGTACGTCCCCGCTCCGACCGGCAGGTCCCAGCCCCACGTCGGGAGGGCGTCCGGCCGGAGCGTCGAGAGCACGTGGGCCGAGGCCGGTCGGCCGGGGCCCGCCGTGAACAGCGAGAACTGGCACGCAGGGATCGGTTCGAAGCGGTGGACCCCGACGTCGAGATGCCAGCGGGCGAAGTCGCCGCGATGGGTCCGGCCGATGCTTCCGGCGCCCATGCCGCCGAGCGGCACGCCGCCCCACGGCCCGTCGTCGATCATCGGCGCCTCGACGCGCGGCCGGACCGTCCCCTCGTAGGGCACGCCGATCGGGCGTCGCCAGGCGATGCCGGGGATGGCGATCATTCGCGGGCTACTTCTCGACGCCGCCGAAGACGACACCGCGCATGAACGCCCGCTGGGCGAGGAAGAACACGACGACCGGGAGGGCCATCGCCATGATCGCCGCAGCCTGGATCAGCGTCGGCTCCTGCGAGTAGAGCGCGTTGAAGCG
>DASTEU010000193.1:0-3713 GCA_035709325.1 Candidatus Limnocylindrales bacterium
CTGCCGGACGTCTGGCCCGAGGTGGCCGGGCGGCTCGAGCGCGACGAGATCGCGGCCGCGCTCGCGACGCTGTCCGATGTGCAGCGCGAGGCGCTCGAGCTCGCCTACTTCGGCGGGCTGACGCAGCAGGAGATCGCGGCGCGGACCGGCGCGCCGCTGGGGACCGTCAAGAGCCGGATCCGCCTCGGGCTGCTCGCGATGCGAAGCGTCCTGACCGGACAGGTCGACCCCGACGTGGCCGCGGCGGCCGCGCGGACCGCGGGAGAGGCGCCATGACGACCGACCGGCCGATGAGCTGCGACGACCTCCGTGACCTCGCGGCGGGTTTCGTTCTCGGCGCGCTCGAGACGGCCGAGGAACGCGCCGTCCGCGACCATCTCGCCTCGTGTCCGGAGCCGCACCCCGAGTTCGCCGAGCTCGGCGGCGTCGTTCCGTACCTCGCCGAGTCGGCCGCGTTCGAGGCGGTCGAGCCGCCAGCCGCGCTGCGCGGTCGGATCCTGGCTGCGGCGGCGGCCGAGGGCCAGGCGGATGAGGCTCGTCCGGCGCCGCCGACCGTCTTGCCCACAGCCGCCGAACGTGCCGAGCGGGCGATTCGCCGCCCGCGCGCCCGCCCGCTGGACTGGATGCTCCGGGTCGCCGCCGTCGTGGCGATCGTCGCGCTGGCCGGCTGGAACCTCCTGCTCCAGGGCCAGCTCAACGGCGCGCGCTCGTACGACGGCGCGGTCGCCGCCGTGATCGAGGCGGCGGGGGAGGCCGGCAGCCGGACCGTGATCCTCACGCCGGGGCAGGGCCAGGCGGACGACGGGGCCCGCGGGATCGCCGCCGTCCGGGCCGACGGCTCGGTCGTGCTGGCGGTCCGCAACCTTGCCGCGACGTCGGGGGCTCAGGTCTACGAGACGTGGGTGATCGCCGGCGAGACGGCCCCGGTCCCGATCGGCAGCTTCACCGTCGGGACGGACGGAACGGGCACGTTCACGACGCGACCGACCGACGCGCCGCCCGGGGTCGTGATCGCCCTGACGCTGGAGCCGAACGCCGGCAACACCGCCCCGACGGGCCCGATCGTGGCCAGCGGGGTGGCGGGCCCCCCGACGAGCTGAGCGAACGTCGGCCGATTCCGGATCATTCGAACGACGCGGGCCTCCAGGGGCGGTTCCGGGCGCCTCGGGCCATGCGGGGCGCCCGCCGCGTCGCTGCTGGCGCGTGAGTCACTCGTGGCACGGGCCCGCGCGCGGCGTGGCGGGACCTTCACGAGCCTCCCGGGCCGAGTTTCGTTCGAGTGATCCGGAAATTTCGACAAGTGATCCGGAACGTTCCGCTGGCCGGAGCGCGAGGGCGTCGTCGCCAGGCCGGGCCGCCGAGGGCGGCCGCGTCGCCAGGCCGGGCCGCCGGACTCAGCCGGGTGTCGCCTCGACCGAGCCGCGGCCGCCCGTCCGGGCCCGCTCCAGCGCCGCCCGAGCCGCCTCGAGGATCGTCTCGGCGTCCGTCCCATCGACCGGGAAGCGGGCGACGCCCGCCGAGATCGAGATCCGCGGCCCGCCGCCCTCGCCGAGTGCCGCGATCCCCTCGAGCACGCGCCGGGCGACGGTCATGCCGGCCGAGCCCGGGGCGACGAGGAGGAACTCGTCGGCCCCGAAGCGGGCCACGGTGTCGACGAGCCGGACCGCGCCGGCCAGCACCGACGCGACCGAGCGGAGCACGTCGTCGCCTGCCTCGCGGCCGCCGGCCTCGTTCGTCGCGACGAAGTCGTCGACGTCGAAGATCGCGACCGATACCTCGCTGCCCTGCCGCCCGGCCCGGGCAAGCTCGAGCTCCAGGACCCGCGAGACCGTCCGCAGGTTCGCCAGGCCGGTGAGCGGGTCCGTATGGGCCAGCCGCTCGAACCATTCAGAACGCTCCCCGACGGTCGAGGCGAGCCGCGATCGATCGACCGCGACCGCCACGAGGTCGGCGACGGCCCGAAGGTGGGCGGGGTCGGCGCCGGACCGGGCATCCGGCGAGTCCCAGATGAATGCGAGCGCGCCGAGACCCTGTTCGATCCCGCCGCGGGCGACGATCAGCGGCAGGGCGAGCGTGGTCACCGCGTCGACTTCGGCCCGGTCGCGCGCCGCGGCGGTCAGGGGATGACCGGCGTCGGCGACGGCCTCGGCCAGGGCGGCCTGGGCAGCCGGGTCGAGGCCGATCGTGAACGTCAACTCGGGGGCGGGTCGGTCGGGGTCCTGGAGGCTGATCGCCGCGCTCGACGCGCCGACCGCCACGGCCGCCGTCCCGAGCAGCGTCTCGAGGGCGCCGTCGAGGTCGTCGCTGCGGGCGATCGCGGCCGCGCCGGCGACGATCGCGGACAGGACGTCGGGTCGCTGGGATTCGGCCTTGGCCACGGATGTCTCCTGGCGGTCTGCGAATGTGGGTGACGGCCCCGAGCCCGCATCGTACAACGCGGCGGACCGGGATCGGCGCCGGGTGGGCGTTCTCCCGGCCGACTCGCGGCCGATCGGCCCGCCTATACTCGCCCCGTGAAGCTCGTCGTCGCGATCGTCCACAACGAAGACGCGGGTGCCCTCGTCGACGCGCTCCTCGAGAAGGAGTACCGGGCGACGCGCCTGCACTCGTCGGGCGGGTTCCTCAAGCAGTCGAATGCGACCGTGATCCTCGGCGTCGAGGACGAGAAGGTCGACGAAGTGCTCGGCGTGATCCGCGAGACCTGCAACGCCCGAACCCAGGTCGTCAACCCGATGCCGCCGATCATGGAACCCGGCGAGTTCTTCATGCCGTACCCGCTCGAGGTCGAAGTCGGCGGGGCGACGGTGTTCATCCTCCCGGTCGAGCGCTTCGAGCGCCTCTGAGCCCGGCCGACCGATGGCCTGGCAGCCGCCCCCGGTCGGGGCGACCGCGACCTGGACCCGGACGCTGACCGCCGAGGACGTCGAGACCTACGCCGAGCTGACCGGCGACCGCAACCCGCTCCACTTCGATGAAGCGTTCGCGGCCGCGACACGGGCCGGCCGGCTGATCGTCCACGGCGGCCTGACGGCGGGCCTCTTCAATGCCCTCGTCGCGATGAAGCTGCCGGGACCGGGCTCGGTGTTCCTCCACCAGGAGTGGGACTATCCGGCGCCGGCGTACGTCGGCGACACGGTCATCGCCGAGGCCGAGGTGATCGAGGCGCGCGCCGACAAGCCGATCACCCGCCTGCGCTGCGTCGCCCGGCGGGCCGACGGAACCGAGGTCCTCCGCGGCGAGTGCGTCGTCTACACGATGCTGCCGGCCGGACCGGAGTGACCTCGACGCCCGCCGACCCGGCCGGGCGCTGGGGCCAGCTCCTCGTCATCGGCTCCGGGGTCCTCCTCGCGTTCGCGCCGTGGTTCAGCGCCTCGGCGGTGGCCCCGCTGCTGGTCGCCGAGTGGAGCCTCGAGGGGCTCGACCTGCCGCTCCTCACGGTCGCCGTCCAGTTCGGGTTCGCGGCCGGCGCCCTTGCCCTCGCGGCGAGCGGCGCCGCCGACGCAGTGTCCGGGCGTGTGCTCATCGCGGCCGGCGCCGTCGTGGCCGCCGCCGCCAACCTCGGCTTCGGCCTCATCGCGGACGGCCCGACGAGCGGGCTGGCCTGGCGGTTCGCGACCGGCGTCGGCCTGGCGGCCGTCTATCCGATCGCCCTCAAGATGCTCGCCGGCTGGTTCGTGCGCAGTCGCGGCCTGGCGATCGGGTTCCTGATCGGC
>DASTEU010000194.1:0-2191 GCA_035709325.1 Candidatus Limnocylindrales bacterium
GTGGCGTCGCGTTCTTCGCCCACATCGGCGGCTTCATCGCCGGCGTCGTCCTCGCGATCGCGTTCCGGGGGCTCCGCGCGGGCCGGCCGCCGGCCGGCCGGCCGCTCCCCTCGAGCGTGGGATAATCGGCACATGGCCAGCGAGGAGCCGCTTCCGGGATCGAAGCTCGTCGAGATGGTCGTCGAGAGCGTCCGCGTCCACATGCTGTCGAGCCGACACGTGGTGATCCTCAAGGATTCCGAAGGCGACCGTTACCTGCCGATCTGGATCGGGCCCTGGGAGGCGAGCGCGATCGCGATGAAGCTCCAGGGGCTGTCGCCGGACCGGCCGTTGACGCACGACCTCTTCGCGACGGCGCTCGAAGGCCTCGGCGTGCGCGTCGACCGGGTCGTCATCTCCACGCTCGCCGAGGAGACGTTCCACGCCCAGCTCCACCTCGAGCAGGGCGGGCGCCTGATCGAGGTCGACTCGCGGCCGTCGGATGCGCTCGCCCTCGTCGTCCGTTCCGGCGGCCGGATCTTCGCCGCCGAGGCGGTTCTCGAGCAGGCGGCCCTCGGTGCCGACGGCGGCACTGAGGAAGGCGGCGGCGAGGGGATCGCACTCGAGTCCACCGGCGAGCAGATCGTCGACCCCCGGCTCGACGTCTTCCGCGAGTTCGTCAACTCGCTCGACATCGACCCGGGCACCGGCGAGGGCCGGACCTCTTCGGGAAGCTGAGGACGCCACGGGACGGCCGGCTCCAGCCGGTTCAGCCGGCGAGGATCGGCGTCCCCCGACGTAACGCTCGCGTCCGGTTGGCCCACATCCTCAGCCGGAGCAGCCAGAAGTCCCGGACGGCTCGCAGCACGACGCTCGGCCTGGCGCCCGTCGGCGATCCCGCGGTCCGGGGATGGTGGGGCACGCCGACCTCCACGACCGTCCGCCCGGCCGCCTCCAGCTTGATGAGCAGCTCGGCCGAGAAGAACGCGCCGCCCGACTCCACCGCGAGGCCCTCGAGCGCCTCGCGCCGGAAGAGCTTGCAGGCGCAGTCGACGTCGCGGACCCGGAGGCCGAAGAAGATCCGGTTCGCGAGCCGGTATGCCCTCGCGTAGAGCGTCCGGATCAGCGGGTCGGCCCGTTTGATCCGGTATCCCGCGACGACGTCGGGTCGGTCGGCGCCGGCGAGGCGTTCGGTGAGCCGGCCGAGGTCCTCGACCCGGAACTGGCGGTCGCCGTCGGTGAAGGCGACGAGCCCGTGGCGGGCGGCCCGGAAGCCCGAGAGCAGCGCCGCGCCATAGCCGCGATTCGTCGGATGGTGGACCGCCCGGACGACGTCCGGGTGGGCGGCCGCCAGCTCGTCGGCGATCGCGCCGGTCCCGTCGCGCGAGCCGTCGTCGACGACGATGATCTCGAACGCGTCGGCCAGCCGGGGCAGCGTCTCGAGCGCCTCCTCGACGAGGCCCCGCACGTTCGCCTCCTCGTTGTGAGCCGGAAAGAAGTAGGAGAGCCGGGGAACGGAGGTCGTCATCGCCCGGCCGCCCCGGTCCCGGGCGGCGTGACCCGGAAGACGTTGCCGGCGACCGGCGAGGGGAGCGGGGTCAGCGTGTAGCGGCTGTGGAGCATCGCCAGCTCGGCGGCGTCGACGCGGATCGCGTAGACGGGCCGGCGGGCCGCGAGGCTGCCGTCGATCACGTCGGTGATGTCTCCCAGCTCCTGGTCGAGTCGGGTCCGGTCGTCGGCGACGAATACGTCCGGCCGCCGGCCCTCGATGTGTTGTGCGTACCATAACGAGGTCGAGTAACTCCACCAGCTGACGACGACCGCGTTCGGCTCGAGCAGGGTCAGGACGTCGTCCAGCCAGAGCTGCGCCGACCGGTCGCCGGGCCGGTCGACGGCCGTCGCCCGGGCCGGGAACGCGATGGCGGTCGGCGCGACGAGCAGTGCCGCCGCGAGAGCGAGCGCGGCCAGCCGCCATGGGTCGATCGAGAGGCGATTCGCGACGAGACCGGCCGGGTCGGCCGGCTCCGCGCGGACGTCAGGGCTTGATGGTTCGGCCCCGGCCTCTCGCTCGGACGCCGTCCACGAATCGGCCTCCGGCGTGCCGGCAATCCCGTCGACGACGGTGCCGCCGAGGATCGCAAGCCAGGTCCAGGCGAGGAGCGCCGGGCCGACGTAGTAGCGCTCGATGTCGGCGTTCACGTAGGCGGCGTTG
>DASTEU010000195.1:0-8338 GCA_035709325.1 Candidatus Limnocylindrales bacterium
GAGGCGCTCGTCAGCCAGTCGGCCGCCTGGGCACCGGGCACGCCGCCGCCGCCGACGAAGCCGAAGTAGCGCGGTCCGGCCGACCCGACGAGGCCGGGCTCGGCGCGGGTCGCGAGCGCCTGGAGGACCCCGCCAGGGTCCTCGCCTCGGTCGGGCATCGGCCCGCCAAGCGAGCGCCTGAGGTCGTCGAGGTCGACCGGCGGCCAGACCGGACGATCGGGCAACCGGTCGAGGAAATCGGCCGCGAGGTCGGCGGCCTGATGGAGGAGGGGGCGTCGGTCGGTCATCGGGCGATCGTACCGCCCCGCGGTTCAGCCGTACGCGAGAACTCGGACGCCGAGCGCCTCGAAGTCTCGTGCGTTGCGGGTGACGATGACCGCGTCGGCGTGCCACGCAACACCCGCGATGATGGCGTCGCCCAGCCCGCGAGGACCGGTCCGGCCCAGGCGCCGTCTCGACTCGCCGGCCCAGGCGGCAGCGTCGGGGTGGGTGGCCACGTATTCGATCGACCGCACGAGCGCGCGCACGATCTCGATCTCACGGTCTGTGCCGCCCGAGAGCGCCTCGGCGACGACGATGTCGCAGGTCAGGAGGTCATTCGGGTCGCCGAACAGGGAGGCGACGAGTTCGGGCGCTCCGGCGCTGCCCCGCGCCTGATCGATCAGGACGGTCGTGTCCAGCAGATACCGCATCAGGTTCCTCCCAGATCCACGGTCGATCCCACGACTCCCGAACCTGGCGCAGGTTCTCCAGGACCTCCTCGTCAGTTCGGCCCCAGAAGTCCGTGTCCTTCAGCGCCCCGGCATATTTCTCGAACACCATCCGGGCGTTGTCGCGCCGGACCTGGCGGGCGACGACGTCGGCGATGTAGCGGCTCCGGCCGCGGGGTCCGGCGACAGCGTCGACGAGCGCCAGGACCTCTTCGGGCAGCGTGATGTTCGTCCGGACCACGCCCACGTGGGACCTCGTGTGCGATCTCGTGTGCGACGGAATGCACACACAGTATCACACGCACCGGCTCGGGGTCCCGTCGTCTACACTCGGCCTGCATCAAACCTATGCAGAGTGGATAGCGGCGAGGAGGGCCCCGGCTTGGCGCAGCGCTACGACGCCATCGTCATCGGCGGCGGCCACAACGGCCTCGTGAGCGGGGCCTACCTGGCCCGGGCCGGGATGAAGACGCTCGTCCTCGAGCAGCGCCATGTCCTCGGCGGCGCCGCGGTCACCGAGGAGATCTTCCCGGGCTTCCGATTCAGCGTGTTCTCGTACGTGGTTTCGCTGCTCCGCCCGGAGATCATCCGCGAGCTCCAGCTGCCGCGTCACGGGCTCGACATCCTGCCGCTCGACGGGACGTTCACCCCGTTGCGTGAGGGCGAAGGGCCCGCCGCCGGCGGCGGCGACTACCTGTGGCGGGTCAACGATCACGGCCGGACGGTCCGCGAGCTGCGGCGCTGGTCGAAGACCGACGCCGAGGCGTACGAGGAATACGGCCGGCTCATGGTCGAGATGGCTCGCTTCATCAAGCCGATCCTGGCGATCACCCCACCCGACCTGACGTCGCTCGACCCCCGCCCGCTCCTGCCGCTGGCCGGACTCGCCCGCAGCTTCCAGCAGCTGCCGGAGCGCGAGCAGGCCGTGTTCGTCCAGCTCATGACGATGAGCGCGGCCGACTTCCTCGGCCAGTGGTTCGAGACCGACCCGCTCAAGGCCACGATGTCCGCGTCGGGGATCATCGGCACCTACCAGGGGGTCCGCTCACCGGGCACGGCCTACGTGCTGCTCCACCACTACATGGGCGAGATCGACGGTGCCTTCCGGGCCTGGGGCATCCCGAAGGGCGGGACCGGCGGCATCTCGGAGGCGATCGCATCGGCCGCGCGGGCCCTGGGCGCCGAGATCCGGACCGAGGCCCCGGTCGCGCGGATTCTCGTCCGGAACGGCCGGGCCACCGGCGTCGCCCTCGAGAGCGGCGAGGAGATCGAGGCGACCGACGTCCTCAGCTCGGTCGACTCGCGGCGGACCTTCCTCGGGCTCCTCGAGCCGGGCACGCTCGATCCGTCGTTCGAGGAGGAGGTCCGGCGGTTCAAGTTCCGGGGCAGCTCCGGCAAGGTCAACCTCGCGGTCGATCGGCTGCCCGAGTTCTCGTGCCTGCCCGGCGAGGGCGAGCACCTCCGCGGGGCGATCTCGTTCAGCCCGTCGGTCGACGAGATGGAGGAGGCCTACGACGACGCGAAATACGGCCGCTTCAGTGCCCGGCCGTACATCGACATGATCATCCCCACGCTCGTCGACCCGTCGATGGCCCCACCCGGCAAACACGTCATCAGCTGCTTCGTGCAGTACGCGCCATACAGGCTCGCGCCCGAGCTCGGGACCTGGGACGACCAGCGGGAGGCGTTCGGCGACGCGGTCGTGGACCGGATCGCGGAGTTCGCCCCGAACATCCGCGACATCATCCTCCACCGCAACGTCCAGACGCCTCTCGACATCGAGCGGACGACCGGGCTCAGCGAAGGCAACATCTTCCAGGGCGAGCTTTCGCTCGAGCAGCTCTTCTTCAACCGACCGGTTCCCGGTTACGCCCGGTTCCGGACGCCGGTGCGCGATCTCTGGTTGTGCGGGTCGGCGACGCATCCGGGCGGGGGAATCATGGGCGCGAACGGGCGGATCGCGGCTCTCGAGGTGCTCCGCGCACGTGGCCGGAGGGCCGCCTGATGGCCGGCCGTAACGGCGCCTCGAGCGCCTGGGACGCGATCGTCGTCGGGGCCGGCCACAACGCGCTTGTCACCGCGGCGTACCTCGCGAGGGCCGGGCGGCGGACGCTCGTGCTCGAGCGGCGGCAGCGGGTCGGCGGCGCCGCCGAGACCGCCCTGCTGGGTGGCGTCCGGGTCCCCCGGCTGGCCCACACCGTCGGCCGCCTCCGGCCGTCGATCGTGCGCGACCTCGAGCTGCGCCGTCACGGGCTCCAGCTCGTCGCGCCCGACGTGCGGGTCTTCGCGCCGCAGGGCGACGACCGGGCGGTGACGTTCTGGGCGGACGAGGCGCGGACCGTCGAGTCGCTGCGGGAATGGTCACTGCGCGATGCCGAGCGGTATCCCGAATTCGACCGGCTCGTTCGCTCGCTCGGGCGGTTCCTCGGCGACCTGGCCGGCCGGACGCCGCCCGACATCCGCTCGCCCGGCCTCGGCGACGCCCTGACGGGGCTACGGCTCGGACGGACCTTTCGCGGCCTTGGCCGGCACGATGCCCACACGATCCTCCGGGTCCTGCCGATGGCCGTCGCGGACTTCGTCGCGGAGGCTTTCGAGACCGACGCCGTCCAGGCGGCGATCGCCTGGCGCGGCGTCCAGTACTCCGCCGTCGGGCCGTGGTCGGCGGGGACGGCCTCGATCCTGCTGGGCGACTCCGCCGGCAACGACGGCGGGGCCGCGGGCCAGACCGTCTTCGCGCTCGGCGGGCCGGGAGCCCTGTCAGAGGCGCTCGCCGCCGCCGCCCGGGCCGCGGGCGCGGAGATCCGCTGTGACGCCGCTGTGGCCGCGATCACGTCCCGCGACGGCGCGGTGACAGGGGTTGCCCTGGCGAGTGGCGAGGAGATCAGCGCCCGCTCGGTCGTCTCCGGACTCGACCCGAAGCGAACCCTGACCGGCCTCTGCGACCCGGTGGCGATCGGCCCGACGATGCGCTGGCGGGCCGGCAACATCCGGACCCCCGGCGTCGTCTCGAAGGTCAATCTCGTGCTCGACGGCCTGCCGCGCTTCCGCGCCGCAGCGGGCGAGGACGAGACGCTGTTGCGTGGCCGGATCGTAATCGCGCCGGGCATCGACACGATCGAGCGCGCGTTCGATGCCGCGAAGTACGGGCGGGTCTCGGACAGGCTCGTGTTCGAGGCGACGGTCCCCTCGCTCGTCGACCCCTCGCTCGTCGAAGGCGCCACGGCCGGGACGCACGTGATGAGCGTCGTCGCCCAGTACACGCCGTATCGCCTGCGCGAGGGCTCGTGGGACGACGCGGAACGGCGGGAGGGCGTCGGGAACGCGGTCGTCGGGGTGCTCGACGAGCTGGCGCCGGGCTTCAGTGGCCTGGTCCGCGAGCGCGAGGTGCTCACACCGCTCGACCTCGAGCGGGAGTACGGCCTGAGCGGCGGCCACCCGCTGCACGGCGAGCCGGGCCTGGACCAGTTCTTCCTGTGGCGGCCGCTCCTCGGCCACGCCCGCTACCGGCTGCCGATCGACGGGCTGTTCCTGGCCGGCTCAGGCGCCCACCCGGGCGGAGGAGTGACGGGCCAGCCGGGGCAGAACGCGGCGCGCGAGATCCTGGCCGATCGGCGGCGGCCGGGCAGGGCGTAGCGACCGGGTCCCGCGCCCGCGCTCGACGTTTGGACGATTTCGTACGCCGCGCCAGGTCACACGGGATTCGCGGCGACGATCTCGGACTCCGAGATCGGACGGCGGGGTGGAGCGGCGGCGCCGTTCGGAATGGGCCCGCGCGATGCGAGGCGCGGCTCAGCGCTTCTGATCGCCCCCGAGCATCCCGCCGAGGAGCCCGCCGAGGTCCGGCATCCCGCCGCCCGCACCCGCGCCGCCGGCCCCGCCGAGCAACCCGCCGAGCAGGCCGCCCAGGTCCGGCCCGCTCTTGGCGGCCGCCTCGTTGACGCCTCCGGGAGGCGGCGCCCCGTCCGGAGTCAGCATGTCGACGATCTGGGGCAGGAACGCCGCGAGGAGTGGCAACAGGGTCTGGATCGACAGCCCGGAGCTCGCCGACAGCTTCTGGACGGTGTCGTCGCCGAGCGCGCTGCCGAGTTGCTGCGGTGGGATGGGCTCGTTGCCGCCGCGACCGACCCACGAGTCGACCTGGGCGCCGAATCCGGCGCCGCGGAGCTTGTCGAGGATGCCGTCGATTCCGCCCTGGCTGCTGATGGCGGACGCGAGCCCCGTGAGGGCCGCGGCGGGGGCGGGGGAGCCGCCGGCGGCGGCCGCGTCCGGGTTGTCTCCCAGTTTGTTGAGCATGCCCGAGAGATCGTCCATCGTGAGGCCTCCAGCCTTGGATCCGGCGGTGCCGGGGAGCCGGATCGTACGCCACGGAGGTCGGTGGCGCCGATCAGGCAGTCGCGACCACGATGCCGGGCCGCCGCGCCCGCGTGGACGGGACCGTGGGGCCGGTCGCCCGCGTCGCAATCGCGACGCCGGCCACGACGACGAGGCCGCCGATCACCGTCGTCGGACCGACCGACTCGCCGAGGACGACCGCCCCGCTGGAGACGCCGACCAGCGGGATCAGGTAGTTCACGACCGACGTCCGGGCGGCGCCCCAGCTGCCGATCAGGTGGAAGAAGAGGAGCGGCGCGACGGCGGAGGCAGCGAGTCCCAGCCAGAGGAGCGCCTCGATCGTCGCCGCCGGCGGAAGCACGAGTGGCGGCTGCTCGACGAGCAGGGCAAGCGGCGCCGTGATCGCCAGGCCCGACAGCACCTGTCCGGCGGCGACGGGGAGCGGACGCTCGCCGCGCAGGTGCCGACGAGCGTAGACGGCGGTGACCGCGTAGGACGCCACGGCGAGCAGCATCGCGGCGATCGAACCGGCCGACGCGCCGCCGTCGATCCCGCCTCCGACGACCACGACGACTCCGCCGAGGCCGATGAGGATGCCCGCGAGACGACCGACCCGCAGCGGCTCATCCCGGAGGACGAGGCCCGCGAGGATGACCGTGAAGAGCGGTGTCGCGGCATTGAACAGGGAGGCGAGACCCGCGTCGACGCCCCGCTGGCCCCAGGTGATGAGCGTGAACGGCAGCGCGACGCCGGTGAGACCGACCACCGCGACGTGGCGCATCGTCGACCGCGACGGGAGGCGGCCGCCGCGCAGCCGCAGGATCGCGAGCAGCACCGCCGCGCCGATGGCCAGGCGGACCGAGACGAAGCTGAGTGGCCCGAGCGCCTCGGCACCGACCTCGACCGCGAGGTATGCCGAACCCCAGATCAGCCCGAGCAGGACGAACAGGAGGCCGTCGCGCGAGAGCAGCGAGGTCATCTCAGGACGCCGCTCGGGCCGCGAACCCCGGATCGGCGCGGCGGAGCCCGAGCCCGGTCGCGATCCGGTCGGCGAGACGCTGCGGCCACCCGAGGCGCGCCGGCGCCGTGCCGGCGGCTCCGGCGACGCCCGTCGACTCGAGCCCGACCGTCCGTCCCCGCCACGGCAGGTAGCGCGTCGGACGGATCCGGACCACCTGCGAGTAGGTGCCGAGGAACTCCTCGGCATCGACGCCGATCCCGGCCAGCTGTGTCCGGTACTTCGCGAGATGGGTCGCCGGCAGGACCGTCGCGGCTGGAGCGACGAGGAGCTCGGCTCGGCCCTCGAGCAGGCCGACGTCGAAGTCGTCCTCGGGCTCGCCGAGCGCGAGCATGACCGTCGGGTTCGACCGGATGTTGCGCACCTTCTGGGCGCCCGGCTTGCTGGCGACGAGGATGTCGCTGCCGTCCCAGCTGAACCAGATTGGCACGAGGTGCGGACCGCCGTCGGGGCGCACCGTGCTCAGCCAGATGACCGGCTCCGTGGACAGGAGCCGGCCGATCCGGGCGGCGTGCGGCGACGACTCGAGCTCATCCATGGCCGGATCGTCGCGGCCGGCCCGACGCGGGCCAGCGGGCGGGCGTGGCGTCGGGGAGTGGACGTATGTCGCAGGCACGCTACGACATTGCGTCGGCGATCAGCGGCGCTCCCGGCGCTCCTCCTCGACCAGCGTCTCGTCGCGGTCGCGGCGCACCGGCTCGTCGGGTCCGGGCGGTTCGGTGGCGGCGGCGCCGGCGGGCCCGGGCCCGGGCGGCAGCTCCCAGCTCCAGGTCCGGAGGCGGCGCAGGAGGCGCCGGCCGGTGAGGTCGAGATGGATCGGCGTGATCGCGATCCGGCGGTTCACGACCGCGTGGAAGTCGGTGCCCTCGACCGACAGGCCCGACGGCGGCGGTCCGCCGATCCAGAAGTAGGGGATGCCCCGCGGGTCGAGGCGCTCGATCAGCTGGTCCTGGTACACGCGGCGGCCGAGCCGGGTCACCTCGACGCCTTCGCACTGGTCCGGCGGGACGGCCGGCACGTTGACGTTCACGAGCTCGCCGCGCGACAGGCCGTGCTCGAGGATGTTGCGGGCGACGACGCCGGCGGCGAGGGCGGCCAGGGTGAAGTCGGGATGTTCGTAGTACTCCTGCGAGATCGCGAATCCCGGACAGCCGTTGATCACCGCCTCCATCGCCGCGCTGACCGTCCCCGAATACGTGATGTCGTCGCCGAGGTTCGCGCCGTAGTTGATGCCCGCGGCGACCAGGTCGAAGCCGTGGCCGAAGTAGCCGAGGAAGGCGAGGCTGACGGCGTCGGTCGGCGAGCCGTCGACCGACCAGGCGGTCGAGCCGTCGGCGAGGGTCCGCTCGCGAACCCGGAGGGGCCGCATCAGGGTCTTCTGATGACCGACCGCGCTCTGGTTCGTATCCGGAGCGACGACCGTCGTCTCGCCGATCGGATCGAGGGCCTGCTTGAGGGCGAGCAGTCCGCGTGATTCCACGCCGTCGTCGTTCGTGACGAGGATGCGCGGCCGGCTCGACCAGTCGTGGAGCGGCCGGGCGGCCGATCGGAGCGCTCGCGGCCCGCCCCGCGCCGCGCCGCCGGCGACGGGTTCGCCGCGCTCCTTGTCGAGGTCGCGCCGCTCGGTGCGGGCGCGCTCGCGGGTCATGTCCGGTCGATCGCCGGGTCCCTCGTCGGCGCGCGCGCCGCCGGCTCCGCCGTCGCGCTCGTCGTCTGTCATGGGGTCGTCTCCGTCCGGCTCAGATCGACACGTCGGGGTCGATCCCGGGCGCGGGCTCGCGGGGGACGCGGACCGGGCGACCTTCACGCGCCTCGACCCGTTTCGCGGCCCGCGCGGCGACCGGCGACGGCTCGCGGCTGACGATGATGAAGTGGAAGAAGAAGGCCGAGAGGACCGCGGCGATCGGAATCCCGAAGATCGCCCCGGTGATGCCCGCGATCTTCGAGCCGATGAGGACCGAGCCGAGGACGACGATCGGGTGGATGCCGACGGCTTCCTGCATCAGCCGCGGCTGGATCCCGTTCATCACGACGAGCCAGCCGATTCCCAGGAGGATGAGCGACGGCACCGTGGCGTCGGGCGTCGCGAGGAGCGCGACGACGACCGGCGGCGCCCAGGCCACGAACGGACCGAAGAACGGGATCGCCATGAGCACCCCGGCGGAGACCGACACCAGCGCGGTCAGCGGCAGGCTGAACACGAGGGCCGCGACCAGGGCGATGGCGAAGTACGTCATGCCCATGAGGGCCTGACCGCGCAGGAACCCACCGAACG